>JBGSTS010000210.1:0-2231 GCA_041736435.1 Desulfobacterales bacterium
TTGAGTCCTGATGGCAGCAGTAGCTCGGCAAGCAACCAGTGTCACCCGCAGCTTGTGTGCATCCACATCAAACAGGAATCCGTTTTCATTGCTGGCAGCAACTACCCTGCTGCGCTTCACCGCCGTTGCCCTGCCGATCGCCCTGTTGGCCGGGGCGAGCCTCCGCATGCTGCGTCGACAACTGCTGGCCCTGGGGCACTTTCGGGCAGCGGAGGCCGAATTCAATCACAAGCTGCAGAGCCTCTTTTCGATCCTGGAAACCATCGGCTCCTCCCACTCGCTGGAGCAGGTGCTGAACACTGCCACGGCGGAAGCGGCGAGGGTGATGCAGGTCAAGGGGATTTCGGTCAAGCTGCTCACCGACGAGGGGAAATTCCTGCGTTACGCCGCGGCGTTCGGCCTGCCAGACCGCGTCATCCGCGAGAAGTGGGTCGAGGTGGCCCGCAGCCCCCTCAACCGGCGCATCATCGAGGGTGAACCTTTCGTCACCGGCCGGCTCGCGGAGAAGGACACGTTCCAGTTCGGGGAGGCCCTCAGTGAAGCGCAGATCCAGTCGGTCCTGTTTCTGCCGCTGCATGTCGAGGGGCGTGTGATAGGGATCCTGGGGGCCTACTGCGGCAAGCCCGACCGGTTTGGCGCCGAGGATGTGGCGTTTTTCCGGCTGACCGCCAAGATCGTCGCGATTGCCCTGGAGAACGCTCGCGCCTACGATGCCGTCAAGACGCTGAGCAACGAGCGCAACTGGTTCATGATGAAAGTGGCCCACAATCTGCGGGCGCCGCTGGCGGGCATGGTGAGCATCCTCGATGTCGTTCGGGGCCGCTACCTGGGCGCGCTCAACGACGACCAGGACGAATACCTGCGCCGGCTCGACCGCCGCGCCCGGACCATGCTCTCCATGATCAACGAACTGCTGATCCTCAGCCGCAACCGCGATCGGCGGCAGGAAGCCATGGGCGGTTCGACCTCGCCGACGGACCTCGCCCGCCGGGTCCAGCGCACCTTTCAGGACCGGGCGGCCGAGAAACGGCTTGCCTTCCACGTCGAGCTACCGGCGGAGGAGCTGCCGGCGATCCGCGGGCCGCTGGAGACCATCGAACAGATCCTGGAAAACCTCGTATCGAACGCCGTCAAGTACACCCCAGATGAGGGATCGGTCGTGGTCCGGTTCTCGAAGGCCGACGGCACAGTGCGCATCGAGGTCAGCGACACCGGCATCGGCATTCCCCGCGAGGACCGGCCCCGGCTCTTCGCGGAGTTTTTCCGCGCGGAAAATGCCAAGGCCATGGAGGTGGTGGGCACGGGCCTGGGGTTATCCATCGTCAAGGAAAACATCGACAATCTCGGCGGCCGCATCGTCGTGGAGAGCGAAGAGGGCGCCGGTTCTCTCTTCGTGGTCCACCTGCCGGCCACCGCCGGGAAGGGGAAAACATGAACGCCGTGGACATCACAGCGGAAGCGGAACCCGAATGGGTGCAGCTCGATGCCGTGCTCGACGAGTGGCGCGGCCGAAAGGGCGCCGTTATTCCGGTGCTTCAGCGGGCTCAGGCTATTTTCGGCTACCTGCCGCCGGAGGTGCTGCGGCGCGTGGCGACCGGCCTGAGGGCGCCGCTCAGCCGGGTTTTCGGCGTGGCGACGTTTTACTCTCAGTTCTACCTGACCCGGCGCGGCCGTCACATCGTGCGCCAGTGCGACGGCACGGCCTGCCATGTGAAGGGCGCCGGCGCCATCGTCGAACGCATGCAGCAGGAACTGGGCATCCGGGCCGGCGAAACCACGCCCGACTACCGCGTCACCTGCGAGGTGGTCTACTGCGTGGGCTCCTGCGGGCTGGCGCCGGTGGCCGTGATCGACGAGCAGACCATCGGTAAAATCGCGCCCGAAAAGATGGCCGCGATTTTAAGGGGTCTGGAATGAAAAAAACAGGTTGCAGGGTTCAACGGTTCAGCGGTTGAAAACCCAATAGGGGTTCAGGGTTCACAGTTGTAAAATTTGCTAACAGGTTAAACCCCTGAATTTTAGAACACTTGTACCGTTGACCCCTCAGCGAAGAGGACACCATGCCGAAACTCGCGAGCACAGAGGATTTCAGGAATCTGCAGGAGGAGGCCCGCTGCACCCTCCGGGAGCGCACGAAAAGCGGCGCCCGGATCATCATCGGTATGGGGACCTGCGGGATCGCCGCCGGCGCCCGTGATACCTATCAGGCCGTCGCGGCCGAGCTGCAGGCG
>JBGSTS010000215.1:0-7249 GCA_041736435.1 Desulfobacterales bacterium
TCCGCAAGGCGCACGATGACCCGCGCCGGGGGACGCACCGCCGCCAGCCGGGGCGCCCGGATGAAAATTCCCGGAAACGGACGCGTGCATCCCTCTTCCAGGCCCTCTGCAACCAGGGGCTCTTCGAAGCTGTCGATCTGCCGTCCAAACGCGTTGCGCTCGACAACCATGTCCATGAGGTCCAGCACGGGCGGACCGCAGCCGGCATCCTTGGCCAGCAGGATCATGCCGGCGCAGGTGCCCCAGACGGCATGCCGGGCCGCGAAACGCCGAATCGGCTCCACCAGGCCGCATGCCGCCATCAGTTTGGCGATGGCGGTGCTCTCGCCGCCCGGCAGGATCAGGCCGTCAAGCCCTTCCAGGTCCTGCGGCAGGCGCACCTCGCGCGACGCCACCCGGAGTTCGTTCAAACGCTGAATGTGTTCGATAAAGGCCCCCTGCAGGGCCAGCACCCCGATTTCCAATCCGCCCCCTGCCCCACCCACTGCGAGGTCGCGACTCACCAGCCCCGGCCGGCCAGCCGCTGATCTTCCGTCAAACCGGCGACGCTGATGCCGGACATGGGCTCGCCCAAGTTAGCGCTCAGCTCCGCCAACATGTCGGGGGAGCGGAAGTGGGTGGTGGCCTGCACGATGGCCTTGGCCCGCTTGGCCGGCTCGCTGCTTTTGAATATGCCCGATCCGACAAAAACCCCGTCCACCCCCAGCTGCATCATGAGCGCGGCGTCGGCCGGGGTGGCGATCCCGCCGGCCGCAAAATTGACCACCGGCAAGCGGCCCAGCGTTTTGGTCTGCTTGACCAGCTCGTGAGGTGCGCCGATGCTCTTGGCAAAGGTCATCAGCTCGTCGTCGGGCGTGGACGCTAGCGCCCGGATCTCGCCGAGCACCGTGCGCGCATGGCGCACGGCCTCCACCACGTCGCCGGTCCCCGCCTCGCCCTTGGTGCGGATCATGGCCGCGCCTTCCCCGATGCGGCGCAGGGCTTCGCCTAAGTTGCGGCAGCCGCAGACAAACGGCACCCCGAACGGCTGCTTGTCGATGTGATGGGCCTCGTCGGCCGGTGTCAGCACCTCGCTCTCATCGACGTAGTCCACGCCGATGGCCTCCAAAATCTGGGCCTCGACGAAGTGGCCGATGCGGCACTTGGCCATTACCGGAATGCTGACGGCCGACATGATCTCACGGATCAGGCCGGGGTCTGACATCCGCGCCACTCCGCCCTGAGCGCGGATATCGGCGGGAACCCGCTCCAGGGCCATTACGGCCACGGCCCCGGCCTCCTCGGCGATGACAGCGTGCTCCACCGACACCACGTCCATGATGACGCCCCCTTTCAGCATCTGCGCGAGCCCGCTTTTCACGGTAAAACTCGCGGACCGCTCGGGTTTCGTGCGTCCTGTTGTCTGCATGGTCTGATCTCCCGGTTGATGTTTAACACCATTCAGGCAGCGCACCGGTGTGGGTGAGGCGCCTGCGCCCGGCGATGATGCTTAACGCGCACCGCCGAGTGCTGGCTTATGCCAAAACCCAGCTCATTGCAACCCTGAACCGGCCGCACGGCCGGGCAGGAAGCCGGTCTGGCGACCGTCGGATGCGGGACGGCAACCCCGCGTGATCGCCTGCCGTGTCAGCGCCTTAACGGCGCAAATTTTGGTGGCAGGGGCCCATGTGTGATAGAATAAAACATGTTTGATTCCGGCCGAAAAGCCACTTTATAAAGACCGAGGACCCGTATATGAAAAAACAACCGAACCGCATCCTGCGGCAGGGTAAAACCCTGCCCTGCTCGATTGTGCCCGACAGCACCGACCCCAAAATGGCGCAGGAGTCGCTGGCGGAAAGCGAGCAGAAATTCAGGATGGCCTTCCAGACGAGCCCGGACTCGATCAATTTGAACCGGCTCTCGGACGGCATGTATATCGATATCAACGAGGGGTTCACGAAGCTTACCGGCTACACGCGCGCGGAGGCCATCGGCAAGACCTCGATCGACCTGAACATCTGGCACGACCCGAAGGACAGGGAACGGTTGGTCAAACGCCTTTTCCAAGAGGGCTGCGTCGAAAACCTCGAGGCGGGATTCCGAAGGAAAAACGGGGAGCTTGGCATCGGCCTGATGTCCGCCCGGAGATTGCGGCTGAACGGGGAGGACATCATCCTGTCCATCACCCGCGACATCACGGAACGCAAACAGGTCGAGAACGCGCTGCGCGAAAGCGAGGACCGCTACCGGCATATCGTCGAGGCTTCGACCGACGCCATCCTCGTTCGCTGCAGTGATATCATCACCTATGCGAACCCGGCGGCGGTCAAACTCTTCCGGGCTGCCCACGAGCGGGAGTTGATCGGCAAAAGCTACCTGGATCTGGTGCATCCCGATGACCGGACGGCGTCGGCGGCGCGGATTGCCCGGGGCATGAGTGAAAACTGGATCGCCCCGCCCCGCGCCCACCGAGTGCTGACCATGGACGGACAGCTGGTGCATGTCGAGTCCGCGGGCGTACCGATTCAATACCAGGGAAAAACGCAGCTGTTCGGGGTTTTCCGCGACATCACCGATCGCAAGCTGGCCGAAGAGACCTTGAGGGAGGCTGAAAAGAAATACAGGGAGCTCGCCGATTCCCTGCCCCAGGTGATCTTCGAGGTGGATCTGAACGGGAACCTCACCTACCTGAACCGCAATGCATACTCTCTTTTCGGGTACAGCCCGGAGGAGGTCAGACCGGGCTTCAACGTCCTGGACGCGTTCGTCCCTGCGGATCGGGAGCGCGTCGCACGCGATATCATCGAAAACGCCCAAGGTGAAAAAGTGCCCCGCCAGGAGTACATGGCCCGCAAAAAGGACGGCACCGTCTTTCCGGTCGGGATCCACGCCAACCGGGTCTGGAGGGGCCAGACCCCGATCGGCGTGCGCGGAATCCTGATCGATCTCACCGCCGCGCGGCGGGCCGAGGAGGAAAAACTGAAGCTCGAGGCCCAGCTCCAGCAGGCCCAGAAAATGGAGGCCATCGGGGCGCTGGCCGGGGGCATCGCCCACGATTTCAACAATATCCTTTCGGCCATCATCGGCTACACCGAGTTGGCCGCACTCAACGACGCCTCCGCGGCGTGCGCGGCCGAACTCAACCAGGCGCTGATCGCGGCCAACCGGGCCAAAGACCTTGTCAAGCAGATCCTGGCCTTCAGCCGTCAGACCGATGAGGAACGGGCGCCGGTCAAAGTCGGGGCGGTAGTGAAAGAGGCGATCAAGTTCCTGCGGGCGACCATCCCGTCGACCATCGAGATTAAAATTCGCATCCCCGAGGCGTCGGGGGCGGTGTTGGCAAATTCGGTGGAGCTTCACCAGATCATCATGAACCTCTGCACCAACGCCGTCCACGCCATTGGCGAGCACGGGGGCGTTTTGGAAGTCGATGTGCAAAACATCGAAATCGACCAAACCCAAAAAAAGGACTTCATCGAACTGGACACCGGCGCCTTCGTACGCCTCTCGGTAAAAGACACCGGGTACGGCATGACGCCAGATGTTCTCGAACGGATTTTCGACCCCTACTTCACCACCAAGGAAAAGGGGGTCGGCACCGGTTTAGGTCTTGCCGTGGTGCACGGCATCGTGGCGAAATCCGGTGGGGCCATAAAGGTGAAAAGCACCCCGGGCCTCGGGACGACCTTCCACGTCTATCTGCCCAGGGTCGACCGGGCTGCGCCCCACAAGGTCGAGCCGACGGAACCGATGGTGGGTGGCTGCGAACGGATCCTGTTCGTGGACGATGAAAAGATGCTGGTGGACATCGGTGGAAAAATTCTGGAGCGCCTGGGATACCAGGTCGTTTCACGGACCAGCCCGCTCGAGGCCCTGGAGCTTTTCCGCACCAAACCCGATCATTTCGACCTTGTCGTCACCGACCAGACGATGCCGGGCATGACCGGGGATGTGCTGGCCAAGGAACTGATGCGCATCCGGCCGAACATCCCGATCGTGGTCTGCACCGGTTACAGCCAGGGCATAGACCCGGAGCGGGCCCGGCAGCGAGGCATCAAGGCCTTTGTAATGAAGCCGATCCTGATCCACGACATGGCCGCAGCGATTCGCAAGGCCCTGGAGGCAAAGTAACCCCGGCACACGGTGGGGAGGATCCAAAATCCAACTTGCGTCTTTGCCACACGACGAGCAGAGTGCCCTCACTCCTTGATGGGAACCATTACGGCAGCCCCCCCACCCGGCCAGTCCACCCGGCGGGGCGGGTTGAAGCCGGGAAGTGTCCTGCTTCATGCTTGTGCAACCTGCGCCTTCACGCCCTGAAGCCTCTCGTTGTAATACGCAATCACCTCCCTGCGGTTCAGCATGCCGATCAATTCACCGGGATCTGCATCGGCCACCACGGGCAGGCTGTCGATGTTCTTGACGGTAAATTTCTTTAGAACCGAATTGAGGTCCTCGGAGGGCGTCGTGGCAATGATGTCGGAGGTGCCGATGTCTTTCATGACCACCAGTCGCTCGATGTCCGGGGAGAACAGCACGGCCCGCACGTCGTTTACTGAAAAAATGCTCGTCAGTCTTCCCCCCTGGTCCACGACCGGGAAATAGTGCTGTTCGCTTTCCGAGAAATACCGTTTGAACTCCATAAAGGACATGCCCTGGGGGATTGCCGACACCTGCCGGACCCGGCCCATCAGGTCTTTGACATGGATGGCTTGCAGAATATCCACGAAGAATTCACCCGCATGGGCGGGCGAGTCGATGCGGTTCTTGACCTGACTGCGGAAAATCGTGCACGGTCGTGATGCGGCGTAGGCGATCGAGCACACCAGTAGGCTGGGCAGCAGAAGATGATAGGAGCCGGTCATTTCGCTGACGATGATAATGGTGGAGATCGGCGTGTTGGACACCGCGGTGAAAAACCCCGCCATTCCCACGACAACGAACGCAGCCGGATTGCCGACCACACCGGGCAGCATCTGGTGGAACAGCTGTCCCACGGCTCCGCCTAAAGCACCGCCGATCACCATGGATGGCCCGAATACGCCGCCGCTGCCGCCGGACCCGATGGAAAAGGATGTGGTGAAAATCTTACCCAAGGCCAGCACCAGCAGAAAAACCGTGCTGAGCTCACCGTTGAGGGCCTGCTGCAGAAACCCATACCCGAAGGACAGTGTCTGCGGCCAGAAAAAGCCGATCAGGCCGGTGCACAGGCCTCCGATCGCCGGCTTGAGCGGCCGGGGGATCTTCAACCGCTTGAAGGCGCCGGCGACACCGTAAAAAGAGTTCACATACAGCATCCCCCCGGCCACCACCACCAGCGCCAGGACGGTGTAGGGCCCCAGCTCCAGCGGGTTTTGAAAGGTGAATTGCGGCGATCTAAACAAGGCCCCCCAGCCGCGCACCATGCAGAAGACGCAGTAGGCAACGACCGAGGCGATCCCCGCCGGAATGATCACCTCGTGTTCGAGCTCCGGGTCCCGATAAAGCACCTCGGCGGCGAACAGCGCACCCGCCAGCGGGGCACGGAAGATGCTGCCGACCCCGGCACCGATTCCCGCCGCCATCATGATCCGGCGCTCCCGCGCCGAAAGACCGAGGCGGGTCGCCAGAAAAGAGCCAAACCCCGCGCCGATCTGGGCAATCGGGCCCTCTCGGCCTCCGGAACCGCCCGTTGTCAGCGTAACCGCCGAGGAAACCATCTTGATGAGAGGCACCCGGGCACGGATAAAGCCGCCCTGGACGTGGTAAGCGTGAATGGCGGCATCGGTTCCGTGACCCTCGGCCTCCGGGGCGAATCTGAACACCAGCCACCCGCTCAAAAGCCCCCCGAATGCCGGAAGCACCAAAAGGATCCAGCGGTTGAAGACGGTTGTCGATGGCATGAACAGGTGCTGCTCACCGGGTGCCGGCAGCGGGCGGTAGCCCGCCATTCCGTCCAAAAACACCCGCAAGCCGAGCTGGGTCAAATAATCGAAGGCGACCGCACCGACCCCGGCAATAAGGCCGATGCTCAGAAACAGCAGCGACCATCGCCACACACGCCGGATGCGCGCGGAGGTGTGCTGCCCGGGACTACCACCGGCGGCCGGATCCGTTGTCGCTTGTTCTTCCATGTGATGAAGCTCCACAAACAGGCGCTAATTAGCAAACTAACGTTGATGATATCAAGCAAAATCCCCAGCGCCCACGTTCAACCGGGCGATGCGGGTTCTGGCGGTGCCGGTGAACATGCTAAAATGCCCTGAAAAAAAGAGCGGGAGAGAAACTCTCCCGCTCGAGGTTGAAACCAATTTGTTATGTAAAAACTATTTTTCAGCTTTCTTCAGCGCAATTCCGATCTTGGTTTTCCGAACGGTGAACTTGTCCTTGGCACTGATTCCTAAACTTTGCACCAGTTCTTTCGAGATGATGATGCTGCCTCTTTTTCCGACGCCGATGGCTTTGAACCTGGCGGATTTCTTTGCCCCGCGCCCGCCTCTGATGGCCGGCACCTTTCCCTCTGCGATCAGTGCACTCATGTAAGCGGTCTTGAGCTGGGTGGATGTCTTGAAACCCATCTTTTTCATAATCTCGGCCTGGGGTGTTTCATCGTCGATCATTTTGATGAGTTTGGCAGGGTCGAAGGCTTTCTTTTTGGGCATCTTTATTCTCCTCTCTCAAAAATTTAAATTGTTTCGATAATTGCCGAATCGAATCGGCTTTTATCAAACTAATTTAATAAAAAGCAAGCGAAAAATTCAAAAAGTTTTCACTTTTCATGTAGTAAGTGAAAATTGAAACCGATGTTATTTTCGTATTGTCATGTAACGAAAATGGAAAAGCGATCGCCCTGGTCATCTTCGGCGGGTGGCACTCGTTTAAGGCGGCGGCCAGCGCCTACCTGTTTGCATTTCTGCAGCTGATGGGCATTTACTTTCAGGGCTGGCTGCCCACCATCCCGGCCCAGGTGTTCCAGGTGGCCCTCTTCCCGCTGATGATCTTCACCCTGCTGATCATGTCCATGGCCCAGAACGAATCCGAGGCGGCTTTCGATTAAACGAAAAGGCCAACGTGCTTGAACTGGAGCACGTCGACCAGCCCCCGGTCGGTGATTTTCAGCTCGGGGATGACCGGCAGGGCCAGAAACGAGAGGGTCATGAATGGGTCCTTGAGCGGAGAGCCCAGCTCACGGGCCGCACGACCAAGCCGGTCCATGGCCTCGCTCACGGCCTGAACCGGCGCCAGGGACATGAGCCCGGCCACCGGCAGCGGCAGCCTGGCCGCTATC
>JBGSTS010000014.1:0-14306 GCA_041736435.1 Desulfobacterales bacterium
AGCACGGGGTCAGGCTCGTGGTGGACACCACCGGGCGCTTTCTCGACCCCACCGCGGCGCCGGACGACCCCAAGGGGTCGCTGCGCGGCCACCTGGCCTGCGGTGCCGAGAAGGTGGTGGTGTCGGCCCCGTTCAAGGTCAAGGACAAAACCGGCGTCCTGCCGGCCGATGCGGTCACCACCGTCATGGGGGTGAACGCCCACGACTACGACCCGAAGCGCCACTGCGTGGTGTCCGCCGCATCCTGCACCACCACCTGCCTGGCACACATGATGCGGCCCCTGATCATGACCTTCGGCGCCCGGCGGATTCTGTCGGCCTCCATGGCCACGGTGCATGCCGCCACCAGCTCCCAGGAAGTGCTGGACCGCCTGCCCGAGGCTGGTAAAACCGACCTGCGCAAAAGCCGCAGCATCATGAACAACATCATCCTGACCAGCACCGGCGCGGCCAATGCCCTGCGCCTGGTCATTCCCGAAATGAAGGAAATCCCCTTCATCGCCGAATCGGTGCGGATTCCCACCAGCACCGGATCGTTGATCATTCTGGTCGTCAACCTGCAGGAGGAGCCTGCCGGCCATCGCATCGACCGCGAGAGGATCAACACCGTCTACCGGCAGGCGGCGGCCGACGGCCCGGAGGGCTACCTCATTTACACGGATGAACAGAACGTGTCGGCGGACATCGTCGGCATGCCGCGGGCGGCAGCCATTATCGAGGGCCACGAGACCCACACACGGACCGCCGAGGCATTCGTGGACATTGCCAAAGTCCCAGGGGTGGACGCGCGGGTGACCGCTGCATTCGAAAACACGGTCTTGCGCTTTCCCGTCACGCAAGCGGTCATTTACGGCTGGTACGACAACGAAAAAGGAAGCTACGTCCACATGCTGGGGGATCGGACGGTTTCGGTTGCAGACAGCCTGGCATGAAGCCCGGCTCGGCACCCGGTCTCATGCCGTAAAACCGTAGTGAAACCGTTCGTATGTCGTCTCGCCCCCCAGGAGCTGGTCGATTCGACCCTGCACTTCCTTGCGCTCTTTGGTTTGGAGCCAGCGTTCCCATTCCTGGGCCGACTGCCAGGTGCTGATGATCAGGAACTCCTGCGGGTCGTCCATGCTGCGCAGCGTCTCGCCTGAAATGTATCCCAGCTGCGCCGTGGCCAGAATCCGCATCTGTCGGAACAAGGTGATGATCTCCTTGGCTTTGGCAACGGGGACACGCCGTTTGATCAGGATTTTCACCGCCATGAGGGCCTCCTTTCGCGGCTGAAACGGTTGGCTTCAGATTAGCGCGGCCGCAGACCGAGGTCAAGCTGAGCGGTTCTGCGGATCCGCCCCACCGTTTTTTTCGACGCCGCTCAGGCTGATTTCCAGCCGGACAAACTCCGCCGGCGAAATCGTTTCGGCCCGTCGCGACGGTTCGATCCCAGCCCGTGTCAGGGCCTGCAAAACCGCCTCCACCGAAAGGCCGAGAGCCGATCCGGCCAGGGCGTTCTTCAGGGTCTTGCGGCGTTGACCGAACGCCGCCGTTATCAGGCGGACCAGGCGAACCTCGTCGTGGCGGGGGTAGTCTCCCCGAAAGCCGCCGAACACGATCTCCAGGACTTCCGAGTCCACCTTGGGTGGGGGGTAGAAACAGTGTGCTTTCACCTCGGCCAGTCGACGCACGGTGGCGCAATACGTCAGCAGCGCCGTGATCCGGCCGTACTCACGACCGCCGGGGGCGGCGGTCAGTCGCTGCGCAAGCTCCCGCTGGAACATCAGCACGGCGCGGCGGATGTGCTGCCGGGCTTCAATCAGCTTGATTACCATCTGGGATGAAATGTTGTAGGGCAGATTCCCAAAGACGGTCAGCGGCCCGCCCTCGCTGAGGGCCAGTTCAGCCAGATCGAGTTCCAACGCGTCCATCGCGACGATGCGAACGTTGTCTACCCCGCAGGCTGCCAGCTCGGCGCGCAGCAGCGGTACAAGGCGGGGATCCCGTTCCACCGCGGTGACGCTTCGTGCGGCCCGCGCCAGGGGGAGGGTCAACGCGCCCAGTCCCGCCCCGATCTCCAGGATCGGCTCATCCGCGGACACGCCAGCTTTCGCCGCGATCATTTCCGCCACGGCGGGCTGCGCTAGAAAATTCTGGCCCAACTGCTTGCGCGGGCGCAGCTGGTGACCGGCGAGCAAGGATCGGGGCGAGGTCGCCATGAACTCAGACCATACCAGAAATCAAGCAGCCGATCAAATTTCTTTTTCACTACTAGCACTTTTCGTTCGGGCCATGCTTGACTTTCAGTTAGCAATTGATTAGGTTCTGTAAAATATTTTACTTACACAAAAACAGCTGCGTTTTTAAATCCCCTTAATCCTCCGTGGGGAAGTGGTCTTGGGAGGAGGGGGTTGACGGCGCTGCCTGTCGGATCCTGTCTTTTAGAGACAGATAGGAGGCTGCTCATGGTCAGAAAAAAAGGCAAATCGATCAGCTTTGACGCCATGGTCAAGTTCTTTCTGCACACCTACGATATCCCTACCAAGCGGGATGTAGACAAGCTGCTTACCCGTCTGGACCGGCTGGAAGGGATGCTCAGCGCGGCGTCGACCTCGGGGCGCAGCCGATCGGCGCGCTGCAGCCGTGGCGCCGCCGCCGATGTCGTTCTGGACGTGATCAAGCGTTCCAAGCAGGGGTTGAAGTTCGCCGACATCCAGAGCAAAACCGGCTTTGCGGAAAAAAAAGTGCGTAACATCATTTTCCGGTTGAACAAACTGCAGAAAATCAAGCGACACAGCCGCGGCGTTTACGTCGCCGTCTGAACTCTTCTGGACGCCGACACGTGCCATGAGCGCATTTCCCGATAAAACGGCATCCCCCCCGAAGGTCGGCGACCGACTACACGGATATCGTGTTCAGCGGGTTGAGCCCTTGCCGGAGATCCGCGCAACGGCGTTTGTGCTGGATCACCCGGGGAGCGGGGCACGGCACCTGCATCTCAGCCGCCCGGATTCTGAGAACACCTTCGGCGTCGCGTTCCGCACCGTGCCCCGGGACTCCACCGGCGTCGCCCACATCCTCGAGCACACGGTGCTGTGCGGATCCGAACGCTTTCCAGTCCGCGACCCTTTCTTCTCGATGCTCAAGCGCAGCCTGAGCACCTTCATGAACGCCTTTACGGCCTCCGACTGGACGATGTACCCGTTTTCCACCCGGAACCGCAAAGACTTCTACAACCTCATGGACGTCTATCTGAATGCCGCATTTTTTCCGCGATTGGAGGAACTCAGCTTCAAGCAGGAAGGACACCGGCTGGAACTGGTCACCGACAGCGCAGGGGATGCAGGCCTCGCTTACAAGGGCGTGGTCTTCAACGAGATGAAGGGGGCGATGTCCTCCCCGGACCAGGTCATGGTGCGCTCGATCATGAAGGCGCTCTACCCCGACACGACCTACGCCAACAACTCCGGTGGAGACCCGGCCGCCATCCCGTCGCTCACCTATGCGCAGCTGGTGGATTTCCACCGTCGCCACTATCACCCCTCCAATGCCTATTTCTACACATACGGCGACCTACCCCTGGAAGAGCATCTGGAGGTCATTGCGGCCAGCGTGTTGTCCCGCTTCAAGGCGGCTGAGCCGGCCCCGGCCGTACCGTCGCAGCCGCGTTGGACGCAGCCAACCGCGGCCAGGTTCCCGTATCCGTTTGCCCGGGAGGACGACCCGACGCGCAAGCACCAGGTGTGCATCGCCTGGCTGACCCCGGACATCCGCGATACCCGGGAGGTGCTCTCCATGGCGCTGCTGGAGCAGATCCTCCTGGGCAACTCCGCCTCTCCGCTGCGAAAGGCTTTGATCGACTCGGGCCTGGGCTCGGCATTGAGCGACGGCACCGGTTACGATGCCGAGAACCGGGACACGCTTTTTGCCGCCGGTCTGAAGGATGTTGCGCTCGACGCCGCCGACCGGATCGAAACCATCATCTTCGATGTCCTGGCAACGCTGGCCGAGCATGGCATCGACCGGGAATTGATCGCGTCGGCCATGCATCAGCTCGAGTTTCACCGCAAGGAGATCACCAACACCCCTTATCCCTACGGGATCAAGCTGCTGGTGGCGCTGGCCGGGACCTGGATCCACGAGGGCGACCCGCTGCGCGTGCTGAAACTCGACACCGATCTGGAGGCCATTCGCAAGCAGGCGGCGGAGGGCCCTTTTTTCGAGCGGCAACTCAAACGCTACCTGCTCGACAACCCGCACCGGGTGCATCTGACGCTTGTGCCGGATCCCGAACTGGCCGACCAAAGAGAGGACCGGGAGCGGAGCGAGCTGAGGGAGATCCACCGCGCGTTGTCGCCGGCGCAACTGGGGCGGCTGCGGCGGGATGCCGATGCCCTGCGGCGCCTCCAGGAGACGGTGGAGGATGTGTCCTGCCTGCCGACGTTGGAGCGCCACGACATACCGCCGGAGGTGGAAATCATTTCGCCCGGGGGAGAAGCGGGCGGCCGAACGGTGGTCTACGATCAGGCAACATCCGGAATTGTCTACGTTGCCGCCGCGGCCGGCGCAGGCGGCCTGCCGGGAGAACTCAACGAGCTGGCGCCCTTTTTCTGCTACGCGTTTTCGCGGGTCGGCACCGCGTTCCGGGATTATGCCGAAGTGGCCCGCCGCATCGATGCGGCGACGGGCGGCATCGGACTGGCGGTGCAACCGCGCACTGGGTTCGACGGTTCCGGGGGCTGCATTCCCATCGTGGCCCTGAACGCCAAGTGCCTCAAGCGCAATCTCAACCCGATGGCCGACCTTCTGGCCGAGTTGCTGCAACACTATGACTTTTCCGACCTGCCCCGGCTCAGGAGCCTTCTGCTCGAGTACCGCTCGGGACTCGAGTCCATGGTGGTCCACAACGGACACCGGTTGGCCATGTCGCTGGCAGCACGTCATTTTTCGGCCACCCGCTTTTTGAACGAAGAGTGGAGCGGTGTTCACCATTTGCTTCAAATGAAGCGCCTGACGGAAGAGCAGACGGAGGGGCGCCTGGCTGACGTGGCGGCCGGGCTCACGGATATCGGTCGGCATGTCTGGCACCAGACCAATTTCCAAGCGGCCGTCATCGGAGAGACCGATGTCCTGTCGGAGGCCTGCGGTCGGGTGAGCGGCCTTGCGACCGGGCTGGCCACCGGCGGAATCAACGGGTTCGCCTATCGCGGGAAACCAGCGGCCCCCGCTCGGGTCCGGGAAGGGTGGACCACGGCCACCGCCGTCAATTTCGTCGCGGCGGCATTTCCCGCCGTGCGCCTGGAACACGCGGATGCGCCCGCGCTGGCCGTGATCGCAAAAATGCTGCGGTCGCTATACCTGCACCGGGAAATCCGTGAAAAGGGCGGGGCCTATGGCGGGTTCGCCGTCTACGACCCCGAGGATGGGGTCTTCAGCCTGGCCTCCTACCGCGACCCGCAGCTGGCGGCGACCCTGGAGGTGTTCCAACGCTCCGGGGAGTTCGTCGGCTCGGGCGCCTTTGACGATACCGACGTCAAGGAGGCCATCCTTCAGGTCTGCGCCGAGATCGACAAACCCGACCCCCCCGGACCAGCGGCCCGCAAGGCGTTTTACCGGCAGATCGTAAAATTGTCGGACGACCTGCGGTTGCGTTTCAAGCAGCGCCTGATCGCGCTGAGCCGCGCCGAGGTGTGCGCGGCTGCTGAACGGTATTTCAGCCAGGGGCTGGCGGGCAGCTCGGTGGCCGTAATCGCCGGCGAGGCGGCTTTGCGCGATGCCAATTTCAAGCTCAAAGAACCCCTGGAGCTGCACCGAATATAGAATTCCAGGGTTCGAGGGTTCAAGGGTAAAAGCGGGCGCAGCTAACCCTCTCCTTGCTTCTCAATCGACCCCTCGATCCCTTGAATCCTTTAAATCTACTTGGTCATCTTCTTCAGCTGCTTCAAGGTCTCCTCGGGCATTTTGAAGGAGTGCTCGGGGGCGGGGAATTTCACCTCCAGCACTTCCTGCCGGTACTCCCGCAGCGCCTCCAAAATGATCGGCCGGATCCGGGTGTACTGTTTGACGAACTTGGGGACGAACTTGTCGAACAGGCCGACCATGTCGTGGGTGACCAGCACTTGGCCGTCCACGTCGGGGCCGGCGCCGATCCCGATGACCGGCACCTTTACCGATCGGGCCACAAGGTGGCCGAGCGGCGCCGGCACCGCCTCCAGGATGATCGAAAAGGCGCCGGCGGCCTCGAGTGCGCGGGCATCGTCGATAATCTGCTTGGCGGCGGAGGCGTCTTTACCCTGCATCTTGAAGCCGCCGAGGGCGCTGGCCGTCTGGGGGGTGAGCCCGATGTGCCCTTGAACCGGGATGCCGGCCTTGACGATCGCCTCCACGGTCGGCGCGAAGGCGGCGCCGCCTTCCAGTTTGACCACGTCGCAGCCACCCTCCTTCATCAGACGCCCGGCGTTGGCGATGGCCTCGCGAATGGAGGTATTGTAGCTCATGAAGGGCATGTCGCCCACCACCAGAGCGCTCTTGCAGCCGCGCATGACCGCCTGGATGTGGTGGATCATGTTCTCCATCGTCACGGCCACCGTGCCCTGAAGGCCCATCACCACCATGCCCAGCGAGTCTCCCACCAAAACGATGTCCACCTCCGCCTCGTCGGCCATCAGGCCGAACGGGTAGTCGTAGGCGGTCATCATGACCAGTTTCCGCTTTTCCTCCTTGGCTTTCTGAATGTCCAGAATCGTGACCTTGGGTCGGCTCATCTTTTTTTCTCCTTTCACGTCAGATAGAATCATTTTCGATTGCATCCATTTGCTGATTTTGCAACCAGCATCGAGCAGAGGGCAAAGCCCTTTATTAGCACTCGATTCCATGCGCTCTGCTTATTTTCCCTCTGCTCCCTGCTCTATGCCCCCCTCAGGCCTTTCCCATCGTTCAGCCAGCAGGCCACGGCGTGGTCTTCGGCCGCCGACACCAGGGGCGGCGCTTCAACCCGGCAGCGGTCGAAGGCATAGCGGCAGCGCGGGTGAAAGCTGCAGCCCGCCGGCGGGTCGATCGGGCTGGGGACGTCCCCCTCCATGGCGAGCCGACCGCTGCGGCGGTGCGGGTCCGGCACGGGTATGGCGGCCAGAAGGGCCTCGGTGTACGGATGGCACGGTTTGCGGCTGAAGCGGTGCACCGGTGCCAGTTCTACAATCGCGCCGAGATACATTACGGCGATGCGGTCGCAGAGGTGCTGGACCACGCCCAGATCGTGGGAGATGAACACAAAGGAGAGGCCGTACTCCTCCCCGAGATCCTGGAGCAGGTTGATGACCTGGGCCTGGACCGACACGTCCAGGGCGCTGAGCGGTTCGTCCGCGACGATGAGTTCGGGGCGGACGCACAGGGCCCGGGCGATACCGATGCGCTGGCGCTGGCCGCCGGAGAACTCGTGCGGGTATTTATCGAGGTCGGCCGAACGCAGTCCCACCTTGTCCAGGAGTTCCGTGGCGATGCGCCGGCGCTCGAGCCGAGCGAGGCGCAGGTTGCCGGCGCGCAGGGGCTCGGTGACGATCTGCTCCACCGTCATGCGCGGATCCAAACTGGAGTAGGGATCCTGGAAGATGATCTGCATGCGCCGCCGGAAGGGCCCCATGGCCGCACGGTCGAGCGTCAGGATGTCCTGGCCGTCGAACTCGATGCGGCCCCGGTTCGGCTCCATCAACCGCAGAATCATACGGCCGACGGTGGTCTTGCCGCATCCGGATTCGCCTACGAGGCCGAAGCGCTCTCCGCGGCGAACCGCAAAGGAGACGCCGGAAACGGCCTTGATCCAGGCGCTGGGTCGGGAGAAAACGCCACCCCCCAGCGGGAAATGCTTGGCGATGTCGATCACCTCGAGCAGCGGGATCTCAGGCATCGGCGCGCCTCCGCTCCGGGAAGTGGATCAACCAGCAGCGCGCCCGTTGGCCGTGCCGGATGGCGAAGTGCTCGGGCGCCTTCTCTCGGCACCGGTCGAAGGCATGCAGGCAGCGCCCGGCGAACTTGCAGCCGACGATAACCTCCGTGATCGCCGGCACGATGCCGGGAATTTCCCTCAGCCGCTGGCTGCCGTCGGGCGAGCGCCCGCCCGGACCCGGCATGGATTGCAGCAGGCCCTGAGTGTAGGGGTGAAACGGGCGGTCGAAGAGGTCCGCCACGGCGGCTTCCTCCACCACCTGACCGGCGTACATCACCACCACCCGGGAGGCCATCTGGGCCACCACCCCCAGGTTGTGGGTGATCAGCAGCAGGGACATCCCCATCTCTTCCTTCAACCCCACCATCAACGAAAGGATCTGCGCCTGGATGGTGACGTCCAGAGCGGTGGTCGGTTCGTCGGCGATGAGCAGCTTGGGTCGGCAGACCATCGCCATGGCGATCATGACCCGTTGCCGCATGCCGCCCGACAGATGATGGGGGTAGTCTTCCATCCGCCGGCGGGCGGCCGGGATCTTCACCCGTTCGAGCCACTCGGCGGCCTGGTCCAGGGCCTGGGATCGGCTCAGCCCGAGGTGGACCATGAGCGGTTCGGCGACTTGGCGGCCGATGGGCAGCACCGGGTTGAGAGAGGTCATCGGTTCCTGAAAAATCATCGCGATGTCTCGGCCTCGAACCCGGCGTAGAACCTCGGAAGGGCATCCGATCAGATTGGCGTCCTCGAAGCGGATGAAGCCGGATTCGATTCCCCCCGGCGGGGATGGGATCAGGCCGAGGATGCTGAGTGCGGTGACGCTCTTGCCGCAGCCCGACTCTCCCACGACTCCCAGGGTCTCACCCCGGTCGAGGGCGAAGCTCACGCGATCGACCGCCCGGGCTCTGCCCTCCGGCGTATCGAAGCTGACCGAGAGGCTTTCGATATCGAGCAGGCGCTCGCTCATTTGCCGGCCGGACCTCCGAGGTAGTGCAGGGCGGTCAAGGCATAGATCTTAACCGTCTCGACCAGCTGCTCTAAGTCGACCCACTCGTCCTTCTGGTGGGGGACCTGCCGGTCGCCGGCGCCCATGGTGACAATCGGGATCTTCTTCCAGGCCCACAGGAAGGTGCCGTCCGTTGCGCCCGGAACGCCCCCGTACACCGGCTCCTTGCCGGTCACCCGCTGGGTGGCCCAGTGCGCCGCCTGGACCACCGGCTCGCTGCGCTGGGTGCGCGTGCAGGGCCGGTCGGTCAAGATCTCCAGCGCGACCGTGAGCTCCGGCCGGAGTGCGATGCCGAGTCGGCCATCGTAGTCCCGGTAGTGGTCGCGCACCCCCTCCTGTACGTCGGCAGAGAGCCGCAGCAAATCTTCGACGATGGCCTTATGGGACTGGCGCGGGATGGTGCGGATGTCGGCCAGGATGCGCGCTTTCCCCGGCATGACGTTCAGTTGTGCCGGGCCGCCGGCGGGGGCCTGGATCACCGTCGGGGTGAAGCTCGGCCACCCGAGATGCTCATCCCGGCCATGAGACACCGCGGACTCCTCCAGCGCGTGCAGCGCCTGGATGATTTCAGCCACTGCCGGAGCGGTGTTGAGGCCCGCCAGGGGCATTGCACCGTGGCTCATCCTGCCCCCCACGGTGAACTGCGCTCGGAGGGCGCCTTTCTGGCTCGTGCAGATCAAGCCGTCCTGGGGTTCGCAGATAACGGCGGCGGTCACCCGATCGGCGTGGCCCCGTTCGATAAAATGCCGAACGCCGATCATCTGGTCTTCCTCGTCGCACAGGACGCCGCCCACAATCGTTCCGGCCAGCGGAACCCCGGAGCGCTTGAGCGCATCCATTGCGCAGAGCATGGCGGCGAGGTTGCCCTTCGTGTCGTTGGTCCCGCGGCCGTACATCCGTCGATCCACGATCTGCGCACCGAAAGGGTCGTAGGTCCAGGTTGCCACATCGCCGGGGGTCACCACGTCCGTGTGGCCTTCGAACATGAGGTGGCGGGTTCCGGGGCCTGCGGCGTGGGTGACGATCACGTTGGGCCGGCCCGGGGCGACCGTCTCGATCCGGACATCGAGCCCCCTGCGCTCGGCCCAGGCAGCGGCGAATTCGGCCGCTTCCTGCTCGCTGGTCCCGGCGGCCGGATCCCAGACGGAATTGATTTTCACGAGGCCGGCCGTCAACCGGATGACCTCATTCGGCTCGATGGCCTTCAAAACGGCAGCGACTGTTTCCGGTTTCATTTCCGTTGCTCCGCGTCTTCCAAATTCTGAACCCTTGAACGCATACTCAGCACCCCGGCCCCCTTATCTCATTCTGACCATTTTCGGGTCCAGTGTGTCCCGCAGGCCGTCGCCCAGCAGGTTGAAGCCAAGCACCGCCCAGGCAATTGCCAGCCCCGGGAAAACCGCCATCCAGGGGTGGGTGGACATGTAGGTCTGGGCCTCGTTCAGCATCCGGCCCCAGGACGCGTGCGGCGGTTGGGTGCCGAGACCGAGATAGCTTAAGCCCGCTTCGGCCAGGATGGCCACGGCGAACTGGATGGTGCCCTGGATGATCAGGGGCGAGAGGATGTTGGGTACCACGTGCCGCCGGGTGATGGCCCACTCTCCGATGCCGCAGGCGCGGGCGGCGAAGATGTACTCCTTCTCCCACACCACCATGGCAACGGCACGGGTCAGGCGTGCGAAGACCGGGATGTAAAAAATACCGATCGCCAGCATGGCGTTCACCATGGACGGGCCCAGGATGGAGGTGATCAGGATGGCGGTCAGCACGGCCGGGAACCCGAAGAGCAGATCCGAGAGCCGCATGACGGCCTCTTCCGTGAACCGCCCGCGGTAGGCTGCCAGCAAGCCTAATCCGACCCCGAGCGTCAAGCCGATCGCCACCGTCACCAGGCCGACGATGATCGAATTCACCGCACCGGTCATCACCCGGGAAAGCGTGTCCCGGCCGTATTGGTCCGTCCCCAGCGGGTGGGCCCAGCAAGGCCCCTGCAACCGCTCGCGGGCATTCATCCGGTTGCCGTCGTAGGGCGTCCAGGCGAGACTCAGCGCGGCGATCAGGACGACGACCGCGGAAAGTGCAAAGCCGACGGTAAAATTCTTATTGCGAAAAAAACGGCGCATGAAAAAGGTCGTGTTAGGTTGTGTTCGGTTTTATGTTTTAGGCCAAGGGCGGAGGCCGACCCCAAAAAACGGGCGTCCGTCACCGACCGCCTCACACCTTGTGCTGTTGTTAAGCGCTGCACGCCGCCTGCGACGGCGGTTCGTCAGCAAGCGAGTTCATATTTTGTGGGAGCGGCTTCCAGCCGCGATGCGCCTGAGCCGAAAGACGCCGTTTGTGGATGGGCACTAGTGAATCTTGATCCTCGGGTCCACGCAAGCATAGGCCAGGTCGATGATGAAATTGACGACCACCACCGCTGCCGCCATAAACAGGACGATGTCGCGCACCACGGGCAGATCCCGCTGCCCGATGGCATTGAACACCAGCCTCCCCAGGCCGGGAAGAAAATAGACGTTTTCGATGATGATGGCCCCGGCCAGAAGCTGGCCCAGTTGAAGGCCCATGATGGTCAGAACCGGAATCAGGGCATTGCGAAGCGCGTGGACATAGATGACGGTTCGTTCTTTGAGGCCCTTGGCTCGCGCCGTGCGCACATAGTCCTCGCGCAGCACCTCCAGCATCGAGGAGCGTGTAAGGCGGGTCAGAATCGAGGCCCGGATCACTCCCAGGGCGAAGGCCGGGAGCAATAACGCCTTGAGCGATCCCAAAGGGTCGACGGCCCATCCTGGAAACCCCCCGGCCGAAAACCACCCCAGTTGAACCGACAGCAGCAGGATCAGAAGGATCCCAAACCAGAACTCGGGCGTTGCGAGGCCGAGCTGGGTGAAAAACATCACCGTTACATCCCCGGGCCGGTTCTGGTGCCGGGCGGCGTAGATGCCCAAGGGGAGGGAGATGAGGACGGCGAACCCCATGGCCAGCAACGCCATGGGGGCCGTCACGGCCAGGCTGTCCACGATGAGATCGAACACCGGCATCTTGTAATGGATGGATGGGTGGCTCCGGCCGGCAAGGAGGTTGCCGATCCAATCAGCGTACTGCGCCATGAAGGACTTGTCCAGCCCCAGGTCGGCGCGCAGAGCCGCCAGTGACTCGGGCGTGGCGTTGATGCCCAAAATGATCTGGGCCGGATCACCGGGCAAAACAAACAGCACCGAGAACACCGTGATCGACACGAAAAACAGGAGCACGGCGAGCGTGATCAGCTTTTTGGCGAGATAGCGCAGCATGCGTAACGAAGAACCTTCTTCCCGCACTCAGTCAGGTCGGCCCGGAGAAAAAAGGGTTCGAGGGGCCGAGGGGTCAAGGGTCCAAGGGCAAAGATAACCTCCGCCCCCGACGTCACTATCCATAAACTCTCCGGCGCTCTATTTTTTTCCCTACCCTCGTCCCCTCGAATCCTGGGACCCTTGAACCCTTCCGCGGGCCGGCGTGAGCCGGAACGCGGGCTATTTGTTCCACCAGACCTGCGTGCAATCCAGTGCAATCGTCGGGTAGTCCTTCCACCAGTTCATCAGCTCCGCTTTCATGGCCGACAGCGCCGGGGCCAGGAAGAGGAAACCGTTGACTGCATCCTCGGCAACGATCTCCTGGCAGCGGCCGAACCATTTCGCCTTCTCCTCCTCGGTGGGGGCCTTCAGGGCTTTGGCGTAGGCGTCGCGGAACTCCTGCGAGTCGTACTGGAAGTAGTAGTTGGGGTTGGCATAGATGCCGATGTCCCAAGCCTCGGCGTGGCCGATCATCGAAAGCTCGAACTCCTTTTGCTTGAAGATCCGATCCAGCCAGAAGCCCCACTCCACGATTTCAATTTTGAGCTTGATGCCCACCTGGCCGAGCATGTCGGCGATCACCTCGCCGGCGCGCTGGGAGTAGGGGTAGATGGCCGGCAGCTTGATGGTGGCCGCAAACCCGTTGGGGTAGCCGGCCTTGGCCAGCAGCTCCTGGGCTTTCTTGGGATCATAAGGGAAGCGGGCGGTCATGTCTTTGTAATACGGGGTGACCGGCGGCCAGTGCGAGCCGATGACGGTGCCGTAGCCGGACATGACCAACTCGATGGCGGCTTTGCGGTCGATGGCGTGGGCCATGGCCTGGCGCACCAGCTTGTTGTCGAACGGCTTGGCTTTGTTGTTAGTGGACATGACGACCTCCGAGGTGGAGGCGCCGGCCAGCACCTTGAAGCGCTTGTCCTTGGCGATGTCCGCAGCCAGCTCGGGGGCGAGCAGCCAGCCGAGAAGGTCGACGTCGCCGGCCTTGAGCGCCGCCGCCTGGGCGCTGGGGTCCTTGATGAAGCGGAAGGTCACTTTGTCCAGGTAGGGCAGCTGGGGGTTCCAGTAGTTCGGGTTGCGCTCCATGCTCACGCTGTCGCCGCGCTTCCATTCAACGAATTTGAACGGGCCGGTGCCGACGGGCGCAGCCGCGGTGTTTTCGAAACCCTTCATCGGCAGCATGACGGCATCGCCCTCGCCCATGCGGAAAAGGAAGAGGGCATCCACCTCCTTGAGCGTAAGTCTGAGAGTGGCATCGTCGGGGGTCTCGATCTTCTCGATGACGCGGAAGAACTCCGGGTGGGCGTTCTTGGTGCCCTCGGCCGCGCCGCGCTCCAAATTCCATTTGGCGGCCTGGGCGTTGAAGGGCTCGCCGTTGTGAAAGGCCACGCCCTTGCGCAGGTGAAAGGTGTAAACCTTGGCATCGGAGGAGAGCTCCCACGTGGCGGCCAGGCCGGGTACCAGCTTCCCGTACCGGTCGATCTTGACCAGCCCCTCGAAAATGTTGGAATAGACCACCCGGTCGATCGCGGCCGAGGCGCTGGCCGTCGGGTCCAGCCCGGGGGGTTCGTCGCCTACGCACAGAATGAGGCGTCCGCCTCGTTTGGGGGATTCCGCCGCCGCCCATGACATGGAGGCAGCTACAAGCATCACCAGAACGATCACCATCGCTTTTTTCATCGTATTCCTCCCGATTCTTATTCTTGGTAATATTGAAGCCGTGCAGCTCGGGCGTCAGTGGTTGTCGGACTTACAATGAACTCTAAACTTGTTTCCCCTGTGGGAGCGGCTTCCAGCCGCGAAACCATCAAAAGGCGCGCGGGCCATCGCGGCTGGAAACCGCTCCCGCTGTAACGCACGGCACCTATGCGTAAGTTCCTATACGCCATGAGGGTCCGTTTTGTCCATGCCGGGATCAAAGCGGCGGCAGGTCCCGGAAAGCGGGGTTGCCGGCGGCACTCCGAGCGGCGAGAATCGCGTGGATGATCGCCCGCGCCGTGCACTCGGCCGCCGCGTCGCCGATGTCGCTGACGGCTTGGGCTTGGCCGGCCGGGAA
>JBGSTS010000046.1:0-9544 GCA_041736435.1 Desulfobacterales bacterium
CTGCGGCCGGCACTTTGCTGCCGCAGGTAATCGATCGCTGCCAGGCCCGCCGTCTGGTGCTCGACGATTATGTACTGCAGGCTTTCGCCCAGGGCCGCTTCCACGGCGGCGGCGGCGGCGGCTTCCGGCTCGATCATATCCGCCACCAGGCCGACGATGCCCTCAAGCACACGCCCGTCCGGGCCGGCCTGCCGGGCGCGTTTCATGACGGCCTTGACCCCGTCTTTGTACCACTCGAAATTGTCTTCCATCTTCTTGAGTGCTGCGTGCTTGGAGCGGGTGGTGCTGCGCTCGAGGTCCAGGCTCTGGGCGAGTTTCACCTGGGCGGCCAGGGCCCGGGATCTGGCGTCCAGCTCTTCGCGGATGCCGAGGATGCGCCGACTCAACTCCGCGATGGACTGTTTGAGCGCCTCCAGCTGCGCTTGGGCCCGGGACTCGCGTTCCTGGGCCTGCCCGATCTTCTGGTGAAGCTGGGCTTCCTCTTCGTCCGCCCGTTTGAGGCGGCGCGCGACATTTTCACGGCTGGTGGCCGCGTTTTGGTAAAGGTTCCGGTGTTGCACCTCCCGGGCCGTGAGGTCCACGAGGCCTGTGCGGGCAGCCTCCAGCTCCCGGTTCATCCCGGCCAGCCGGGCGTTCATGGCCTCCAGGGCGGCGCGCTCCTGTTCGAGCCCGGCGCGGGCGTTTTCGATTTCGGCTCGCAGCCGGCTGTTGTCCGCCTCGCCTTGGGCAATTTCGGCGATCATCCCGCTGTTTTGTTCCTCCAGGCCCCGGCGAGAGTTCTGCAGCTCGCCCGCCTCCCGGCTGAGCCGTTCGATCTCCCCGCGCAGATGCTCGATGTCTTTCTCCATGCGGTCGACCGTGCGCTGCAGGGTGTGTTTTTCGGTTTTGCGGTCACTGATGGCCTGGTTTTTCTGCCAGCGGTCGAGCTTGATCTCCTCGACGGCCGCGTCGAGTTGCTTGAGCTCGGTGGTGTGCTCGATGTCCGCGTCCCGGAGGCCCTGGAGCAGGCGCTGGGTCTCTTCGATCTGGAGCGTGAGCCCGTCGACCTGGTGCGCCGTGAGCCGCACATCGAGCTCTTTGGCGCGGCGCTGGTACTTGCTGAAGAGCTCCGCCTTGCGGGCCTGGCGCTTGAGGCTGTCCATCTGGCGCTTGATCTCCAGGATGATGTCGGCCACGCGCAGCAGGTTCTGCTGGGTGCTGTCGATCTTGCGCAGTGCCTCGGTCTTGTGGTGCTTGTAGCGGGTGACCCCCGCGGCCTCCTCGATGAAGTAGCGTCGCTCTTCCGGGCCGGCTTCCGTGATGATGCCGATATTGCCCTGCTGAATGAAGGCATAGGACTTCGAGCCCATGCCGCTGCCCAGAAACACGTTGTGGATGTCCTTGAGGCGGCAGGGCAGCTTGTTGAGGAAGTAGGCGCTTTCGCCCGACCGGTAGAGGCGGCGGGTCAGGTTGATTTCGGTGAAGTCCTTGAGCTCTGCGGGGCCGCCGCCGTTGTCGTTGGCGAGCGTCAGCGACACCTCCGCCATGCCGAGCGGCGCTTTGCCGTTGGTTCCGGAGAAGATTACGTCCTCCATGGATTTCCCGCGCAGCTGCTTGACGCTCTGCTCGCCCATGGCCCAGCGGATGGCGTCGATGACGTTGCTCTTCCCGCAGCCGTTCGGGCCGACCACCGCGGTGATGCCGTGGGGGAAATCGATGGCGGCTTTTTCGAAGAAGGATTTAAATCCCGAGATTTCCAGTCGTTTAAGCTTCATGGATCTGTTCTCCTCCGCGCGTGAAGCTGCCGGTCGTGCTCTTAAATCCGCCGGGTTTGACACACCTTGGGGGTGGCGCCTTCGAAATGGGACAGGGGGTCCGCTGCGCACCTGGGAAAGAAGGCTTCCCGGACAGTGCTACGATGATAGCAGGGGTGGGGGGCGATGTAAAGAAAAAACACAACTCAAGGTATGTTTTTATTCCGTAGCCTACAAGATGTGGGGGAAAGGGAAATAAAATGCCAAAAATTGATACGAAATGGGATACGGCGTCCGGCAATGGCGTGGGGCAGGGGATTTATTAACCCAAAAAACCGGCTCACTTGAGTATCTGGCTCAAAAACAGCTTCGTGCGTTCATGGTCGGGGTTGACGAAGAAGTGCTCCGGGGTCCCGGTTTCGACGATCGCCCCGCCGTCCATGAACACCACCCGGTCAGCCACCTCGCGCGCGAAGCCCATTTCGTGGGTGACGCAGACCATGGTCATGCCCTCGCGCGCCAGGGTCTTCATCACCTCGAGCACCTCCCCGATCATCTCCGGGTCCAGGGCCGAGGTGGGCTCGTCGAACAGCATCACCTTGGGGTCCATGGCCAGGGCCCGGGCAATGGCGACCCGCTGCTGCTGGCCGCCGGAGAGCTGGTCGGGGTAGGCCCCGGCCTTCTCCCGGATTCCGACCTTGGAGAGAAGGTATTCGGCCTTCTGCAGCGCCTCCTCGCGGGAGCGCCGGCGCACCACGCGCTGGGCGAGGGTGATGTTGTCGAGCACCTTCTTGTGCGGGAAGAGGTTGAAGGACTGGAACACCATCCCCACTTCCGCCCGCACCCGGTTGATGTTGGTCTTGGGGTCGAGCACATCGACGCCGTCGATGAACACATGGCCTGAGTCCGCGGTCTCCAGCCGATTCAGGCAGCGCAGCAGCGTGCTTTTGCCGGAGCCCGACGGGCCGATGACGACCACCACCTCGCCGGCGGCGATCGACAGGCTGACGTCCTCCAGGGCGTCCACCCGCTGGGGCAGCCAGAACGTCTTGCTGAGGTTGCGCACGTCGATCATCAGACGACGATCCTTCGCTCCAGGTATTTTACGCACATGGACAGACTGAAGGTCAGAATCAGGTAGAGCAGGGCGCAGATGAACCACATTTCGAAGGCCTGCAAGCTGACCGTGACGATTTCGCGGGTGGCCTTGGTGAGCTCGCGGATGGCGATGATGCCCAGCAGCGAAGAGTCTTTGATCAGGCTGATGAACTCGCCCGCCAGGGGCGGCAGGATACGCCGGATGGCCTGGGGCAGGATGACGTGGATCATGGCCTGCGGATAGCTCATCCCCAGCGAACGCGCCGCTTCGTTCTGCCCGCGGTGAATGGACTGGATCCCGGCGCGGACGATCTCGGCCACGTAGGCTCCGGCAAAGGTGGCCATGGCCGCCACCCCGTACCACAGGGGCGGGATCTGATCGAGGCCGTTTTTGGCCAGGATGGAGTTGAACAGGGTGCCGAGCACAAAATACCAGATGAAGATCTGCACGAGCAGGGGCGAGCCCCGGATGAGCTCGACGTAGGTCAGGGCCGACCAGCGGGCGGCGGGGTTCTTGGAGACGCGCGCGATGCCCGCAAACAGCCCGATCACCACCCCGAACAGGGTGGCGATGATGCTGACCTTGATGGTCAGCCAGAGCCCTTGCATGAGCAGCCCGGGCTTCCAGTGCTCCTCCACGGCCAGGATGTCGCCGGCGTAGACGCTGTCCCCGGGCGACACGCGCACGCCCTCGGCCGGGGTCTCGATGATTTGCGGGCCCTCATCGCCCTTGAGGGTGATGAGGTGCCGGTCCCCGCGGGCGTCAACGGTCTCGACCTCGCCGTCCGCCTCGGCGCGCAGTTCGATTTTGTGCTTGTAGACAAAATACTGCGGGATGCGGTTCCAGCGCCAGACGTAATCCACCTGCATGGTGGCCACATAGAGCGCCGCCACCAAGCCGAACAGGATGGCCAAAAAGGCGGCCGCGCCGATGTAATAAGAGCGCGGGCGCTTCAGGATGGGCGGCGATGAAAGTGGACGCATGGGGGTGTCACCTGAAACCGGGGAGCCCACGACACACCTTGGCCCCTAACGCCACCGGCTTCAGCCGGTGAACGGTTTACTCCATGACAAGGGGGCGCCGGGCACCTGCGGCCCCTGTCTGCCTGCCTGCCCGCCCGGGCCTACTGCTTGATCTCCTCGATCCAGCCCGTGCTTTTGATCCACTTGTTGTAGATGCGGTCATAGCGCCCGTCGTTTTTGACCTGGCTCAGGAAGTTGTTCAGCCAGTTCAGAAAATCCGGGTCGCCCTTGCGCACGCCCCAGGCCAGAGGCTCGTAGGTAAAGGGTTTGTCCAGAAACACCAGCTGGCCGGTTTTGCCCTGTTGCGCCATGAACACCACGCAGAAGGGCAGGTCGTAGACAAACGCATCGGCCTTGCCGCTGACGACTTCCATCGCCGCCGTGACCTCCTCTTCGAAGGACTTGTAGTTCGCTTTTGGGATCATGCGCTTTACCGACTGCTCGCCGGTGGTCCCCAGCTTGGAGGTGACCGTATACGTGGCGCTGTTCAGGTCGCGGTAGGATTTGATCTTGCCCTCGTGTTTCTTGTTGATGATTACGGTCTGGCCGACGACGATGTAGGGGGCGGCGAAGTTGATCTTCAGGTTGCGCTCCTGGGTGACCGTCATGCCGCTCATGATGATGTCGAACTTCTTCGTGACCAGGGCCGGGATAATCCCGTCCCAGGCCGTGTTGACCGGCACGAACTTGACCCCCATGGCCTTGGCCATCTCCTTGGCCATGTCGATGTCGAAGCCGACGAAGGCCCCGGTCTTGTCCGTCATCTCGAAGGGCATGTAGCCGGATTCGAACCCGACCTTCAGCTCACCTGCGGTCAGTATACCTTCGAGAGCCGATTTTTTGGCAAGGTCGATGTCGCCTGCAAACAAAGTCCCGCTCATCATGAAACCGGCCATGCACACCGCTGCAATCAGCATCATCTTTTTCATTGCTGCCTCCCGGGGTTGGTTGAAGGAATTGTGTTGTCGGTGACGGACCACTCGTTGGATTCGCATCAGTAAGACTTGCCCTCCCGCAACAGTTCGCGCAGCACCATGGGGCAGTGGCAGTCCGGGCACTTGGGAATGGACTCCCTGGGGATGTAGACGATTTCGGTGCGCTGGCACTTGGGGCAGACGACCTCCACCGCCTGGTTGGGTTCCGCCATGGCAAACTCCGTGGAAAAGGAAAACGGCACTCAGACGTTACGTCCCTATCGAAAAACGCACGTAATGTAAAGCCTTCCTGCAGATAGATTGCCGCGAACGCCTGTGCCGGGTCTGAATCATCTTGACACCGGGGAGCCTCGGCCGCTATGCTAAATACCTGAATCCACACGCGCAACACCCCGCGGCGGACTGCGCGACAACCCGAAGGGGGGCTTCCATGTCAGGGACGACAGCGTTCAGCCTGGAGCAGATCCTCAACCATCCCACCGTCAAAGCGGCGGTGGAGGATGCCAGCTTCGAACTCAAGCGGAGGCTTGCGTTTGTGCCGCCGGTCTGCGAGGTCTTTGCGCAGCCATACACCGTGCTCGAGGCGACCGACCGTTATCGGTTCAGCATCGACCCGGAGGCGCGGCGCCGGGTTCCGAGCATCATCGCCAACCAGGTGCAGGTCGTCAAGGGCAGGGCGGCACTGCCCGAATCCGCGGCGGCCGACTCCACGCGCCGGCGCAACATCGGGATCGTTTTCTCCGGCGGCCCGGCGCCGGGCGGGCACAACGTGATCGCCGGGCTGTTCGACGCCGCCAAGCGCGCGAACCCGGAAAACCGCGTCTACGGGTTTCTGGTGGGGCCCGACGGCGTCGTGGAGAACGAGGCCGTCGAGATTACCCGGGAGCTGGTCGACCGCTACCGTAATTTAGGCGGGTTCACCATGATCAAAACCGGGCGTGCCAAAATCGATTCACGGCAGAAAGTGGAATTGTCGCGGGCCACCTGCAAGGCCCTGAGCCTGGATGCGCTGGTGATCGTCGGTGGCGACGATTCCAACACCAATGCCGCTTTCCTGGCCGAGGAGATGTATAACGACGGCGTCCAGGTGATCGGCGTGCCCAAGACCATCGACGGCGACATCCAGGTGCGCGACGATGCCGGTCGTGTGCTGTGTGCGGTCTCCTTCGGCTTTCACACGGCCGCGCGCGCATTTGCCAACGCGGTGGCCGGCCTGGCCAACGACGCCAGCTCCGACATCAAGTACTACCATGTCTGCAAGGTGATGGGCCGGGTCGCAAGCCACCTCGCCCTGGAGGTCGCCCTGCAGGCGCATCCCAACATGACGGTCATCGGAGAGGATTTGGTGGATTTCGTCGACGACGAGCGGCTGGAGAAGGCGCTGCGGGAGGGCGGCACCGACTACACGGCCTACGGGATGACCTTGCGGCACCTGTCGCGGCTGATCTGTGAAGGGGTCGTCCGGCGGGCGGCCGCCGGCAAGAACTACGGCATCATCGTCATCCCGGAGGGCGTGCTGGAGTTCATCAACGAAGTGGAGGTGTTCATCATGAAGCTGAACACCATCATCGCCGAACACAACCGCACCCACGACCGGGACTTCCACTCCACCTTTCCGTCGCTGCAGGGCAAGCTCGAGTACCTGCACCGGTTGGCCCAGCGCTCCCGGGACGACACCTCCTTTCGTCTGTGGAACACGCGCGACGAAGATCTTTTCAACGACCTGCCGGAGTTCTTCCAGGAAGGCCTGCTGACCGAGCGCGACAGCCACGGCAATTTCCAGTTTTCGCAGATCCACACCGAACGCGTGCTGATCGGGTTGGTGCAGGATTACCTGAACATTCTGAAAGAGAAGGGCATCTACAAGATCGGGATTCACCAGGCGTATTTCCGCAAGGTGCTGGAGAACGCAGGCCTGGACCCCGCCCGGTTCGGACCGGCTGTTTTTCAGAATTACGGCCAGGGGGAATTACTGCTGACGAAACCCGCCATCATCTCTGCCAAGACCCTGCGCCAGGAGCTGGAGAAGGCCGGTCTGATCGGCCCTGATGAGAAGCTGCCGGAGATCGTCGAAAAAATCTACAAAAAGACCGTGCCCTCCTTCAAGGTCCAGGAGCACTTCTACGGCTATGACGGCCGGGGCCACGACCCCACCAAGTTCGACTGCACCTATACCTACAACCTGGGGCTTACCGCCTTCAGCCTGATCGCCAACGGAGCCACCGGGCAGATGGCGGCCATCCGCAACCTGGAACGGGATTTCGCCGCGTGGGAGCCCATCGGCATCCCCATCGCCCCGCTCATGCACCTGGAGGAGCGCAAGGGCCGATTGGCCCTGGTGATTGAAAAAGCGCTGGTGGATGTAGACTCGATTGCCATGCAGGTGTTCAAGGCGCACGCGGACAAATGGCTGGCGGCCTGCGACGGGGAGGACTGCTACCGGCGCCCCGGCCCCATCCGATTCACGGGCGAAGGTGAGGAGGACCGGCCGCTGACGCTGCAGCTGAACGCGATCATCGAACCGGTGGACTGACCCCGGGCCCCCGCCGCCCGGCGGCGTTACAGACGGCGCTACCGGTACTTGCTCTCCAGGCGGCTGCGCTCGGCATCGTTGATCATGCCGATGTCCACGAGCAACTCGCCGACGCCGTCCTCCCGCAGCACCCTGATTTTCATGATGGCATCGGGGCTTTTCTGGTTCAGACTTACAAAAGTCTCATGCAGGTGAAGCTTGGATTTTTTGAGCAGGTAGACGTTCTTGACGAAATTGGCGTCTTCGCCATGAAAGATGATATGGTTGCTGAGCAGAAAGTAGAGCGCAGCGCCTGCAGCGGCGATGAGCAGGTATTGTTTCAGGCGTGATACCATGGCACGGGTTCCTTCCGTCGGGGTGTCGGATGATCACGGGTTGCATATTCCTCTGGTCACGGACGCCCTCTTCCTTCTCTCCCAGGACCGGGGACCCGGGTCGGGGGTGAGGGGGCTGCACCACTTCAAATTTTATCAGGCTTAGGCCCGGCGGTCAAATTTTACAGGGGGGTGTTATGCAGGCCCGGCATCGGCGTTTTCTGAGCAAAACCGACATGGCCGACTCCATGGTCCTGACCGCCATCGTCCTGGCGATCACCTACTGGGGCCTGGAGGCCCTGATCAACCTGTTTGCACCCGGCGAGATCAGCTTTTATCGCAACATGTTCGGGCCCAACGTCGGGGACATGGGGCTGCGCGTTATCGCCCTGTGCCTGTTTCTGATTTTCGGCTCCCATGTCCAGTTTACGATCAACCAGCGCAAGCGCGCGGAGCAGGCCCTGAAGGAAAGCGAGGAGAAATACCGAAACATCCTGGAGACGATCGAGGAAGGCTACTACGAGGTCGACCTGCAGGGCCGCTTCTCCTTCGTGAACGATGCCACCAGCCGCATCCTCGGTGCCCCCAAACCGGAACTCCTGGGTCTGAACATCCGGCAGTTCCTGCACGGGGACTCGGATGAGAAACTTTTCGGCACCTTACGGGGCTGCCTGCAAAGCGGGCGGCCCGTCAAGGCCTTCGATTGCGAGATGCGGCAGCACGAGTCGGTGCTGTTCATCGAGGCGTCGGCTGCCCTGCGCCGGGACAACGGCGCGGAAGCGGTCGGTTTCCGCGGGATGCTGCGGGACCGCACCGAGAAGAAAAAACTCGAGATGGACCTGCTGGAATCCTACCGCAAGCTCCAGAATGCCCGGGCGGCCACCATCCTCGGCTTGGCCAAGCTGGCCGAATACCGGGACGAGGGGACCGGCACCCACCTGGAGCGGATCCGGGAGTATGCCCGGCTGCTGGCATCCGAAATGGCCCAAGGCGCCGGCACCGGTGGGGCCATAGATCAGCGCTACATCGACGATATCTACCAGTCGTCGATCCTGCACGACATCGGCAAGGTGGGGATTCCGGATGCCGTGCTGCTCAAGCCGGGGGAACTCACCGCGCAGGAGTTCGAAGTGATCAAATGCCACACCCGCTTCGGTGGGGATGCGCTCGCCGCCATCGAATTGCAGATCGAAGGCCGCTCCTTTTTGAAGATCGGCAAGGAGATCGCCTACCACCATCACGAGAAGTGGGACGGCTCCGGGTACCCCGGGGGGCTCAAAGGGCGGGATATCCCCTTGGCGGCGCGGATCGTTGCTGTGGCCGATGTCTACGACGCCCTCACCAGCAAGCGCTTTTATAAAGAGGCCTTTTCCCACGAAAAGGCCAAGCAGATCATATCCGAATTGGGGGGCAGCCATTTCGACCCCGAGGTGGTCGATGCCTTTCTGCGGCTCGAGGCCGAGTTCGACCGCATCCGGGAGGAACGGCTGAGGCAGGAGGCAAAACCGCTTCCGGCGGCCGGCGAGTGTCGGCCGGGAGGGTAATTCACAGCTGCAGCGCTTTAATCCTTCTGTTTCGCGAGTCGAGGAAATTGCAGGAAATGAACGGGCTAACCTTCGACCAGTTGCAGCACGACCCAGGCATCTTCGGGCAGAACCCCGGCCGCAGCGCTGCAGGCCACTGTGCGCCCTTGCCACTGAGCCGCCCGGCAGATTGAACCCAGGCGTTGCCCCAATCGGTCCAGAAACCCCTTTAGATCCGATCCGGACACCCAGACCCCGTGCGCGAGAAACTCGGGGCCTAGTTCCCGTGCCACCAGGTTGAAGAGCTTGACCCGTACGCGGACCGCGCTGTGCGCGGCCGCTCCGCTGCGGCCATCGTGGGAGATCTGGCGGCGCATGGCGGCGT
>JBGSTS010000061.1:0-11044 GCA_041736435.1 Desulfobacterales bacterium
GCGGTGCGGCGCAGGCGGCGGTCATCGGTCTCTCCGAGCCCTGTTTTGCCCTCATCCGCCCGCCCGGGCACCACGCCTCGGCCGGCTCCGCCTGGGGGTTTTGCTACTTCAACAACATGGCGGTGGCAATCGAGTCCCTGAAACGCGCCGGCAGAATCGACACGGCGTATATCCTGGACTTCGATTTGCACTACGGCGACGGCACGGTGAACATCCTGGAGCACAAAGGCATAATCGGCATCCACAACCCCGGGGCCCACGAGCGCAAGGCTTACCTGTGGGAGGTCGCCGAGGAGTTGGCCCGCTGCCGGGCGGACATTATCGGTATTTCTGCGGGGTTCGACAACCACCGCCAGGACTGGGGCGGGCTGCTCATGACCGAGGACTATTTCGAAATGGGGCGCATGGCGCGGGAAGCGGCGCGCCGCAACCGCGCCGGCTGCTTCGCGGTCCTGGAGGGCGGCTACAACCCCTATGTCTTAGGCCGGAACGTCTTGGCGCTGATCAACGGGATGTCCACCTGAAGATGATTTCCATGGAAATCGGTGCCCAAAAATAGACGTTGACCAAGCAGCACTGCGCTTCATTGAAGCCACGGCAACCCATCAAACGCAACGATATTTTGTAATAATTTCATATGTTTTTAGCCGGGACTGTTTCGAGATACGGAGCATGTCTGTTCCTCCAAGGCGCCCATTACGGCAAGGCCGGTATCGGCTTCTTACCCCTTTAGCTTCAGTAAAAGCCTGGGATATTAAGCAGGAGGTTTTTTTGTAGGGCTCACCGGATGAGCCAGGAGAGATTGAGCAGCACCAGGATTAAGAGGGCAGCGGCTAGGAACGGGAAAACTCTATCCATAGACATTCATTTCCGGCTGACGGGTTCCTGGAAAAAGTATCGACCTCTTTCCAGGAACCTTGAGCTGGAAATCGTGTGGTGACCGCGCAGGAGCGGAGCCCTCCTCGCAACAGGTGCAAAAACGCTCCTCAGGCGCGACAGAAACCCTCTAGTTGTTTCCGGCCGGGATTGCCGGTCGAAGTCCTCCTTCGGGTAAACCTTACCAGTCACTCATCCCAAAACTGAAACCGAACCCGGGTTCAAAGATCGACATCCCGAAATAGGCCCCGCGTGGCGCCGGGCCGTAATACCGGGCCGGCGGATGGTAATAATGTCTTTGCACGACCCTCGGGTAGTGGTGGTGGTAGCTGTAATAGTTGTGGCGGGAATAGTGTCGATGCTGGTGGTAGGTGTGCCTCGGGCCATATGCATGTTGAGGCGGGCCTGGATGCTTGGTGTGGCCGTAGGTGTGCCCCGGAGGCTTCGAGTGGCCTCGGCCATTCCAGTCCTTCGCCAGAGCAACCCCGGTTCCGATGAAGAACAGAACCATCACAGCAGCAGCTATTTTCAGGAATCGATTTCGCATGTGGTCCTCCTCTTTGTGTTAACGTTGCCAACTTAGACGGAGGACGCTGGTGGAGGGTTTACATCGGCAAGGTTCCGCTGAACATGTCTAAACCCCCGGCGATGTTGCCGAGGCCGATTGCCGAGCCTATAAGCGGTGTCGTCGCATCCGGCGCCGCTGCAAGGGACAGAAAAATGTCCCGAGCCGTCTCTTAATGGGTTTTCAGGAGGTAAGTAATCGATATTGAATAGGTTCTCCTTGATTTTGTCAAAGTCTTTCTGATATCACCGCTCAGTTTCCAAATATTTGGAAACCCACTCCCGGCCGAAAGGAGCCCTGAACATACCCAGAAAGAAAGCCTTAGCGTTGAGGAAAGCCGAATAGCATTGCCGGCCTTGGCGCTACAGATATTTTTCACCGAGCGGGGGAGGTTTACTCTCCCGCTTTTTTGCCGTGCGGTTTCATGAGAATGCTATCCGAAAACACCAAAGCGGTTATCGCCTGGATGAACGTATGCGTGATCTGGGGGACAACGTATCTGGTCATCCGGATCGGAGTCGGACATCTGCCGCCGATGCTGTTTGCTGGCATCCGGTGGGTCATCGCTGGGGTTATTTTTATTTGCGTGCTGAAATGGCGGGGCAAATCGCTGCCGAAGGTCAATGAAGTTGTTCACTTGGCGGTGGTGGGTCTGGCTTTGTTAGGGTTTGGGAACGGCCTGGTGGTATGGGCGGAGCAGTGGATTCCGAGCGGATTGGCGGCGCTCTTAATCACCACAGTGCCATTTTTTATGGTCGGAATTGAATCGTTTCTACCAAGGGGCCCGAAGCTCAATGCGACCATCTTAACCGGCTTGGGCATGGGTTTGGTAGGGGCGTTTTTGATTTTTGGGGAGGACATCAGATATCTTGCGGACCCGAATAATTTGAAAGGAGTTTTAGGACTGCTGGGTGCGGTCCTATTCTGGTCTGCCGGTTCGCTCTACTCGAAATACGTCAAACTAGATGTGCATCCCCTGATGGGTGCTTCCGTCGAAATGCTGATCGCAGGGCTTGTATTGAGCGGAATCGGGATTTCCATCGGTGAGCTTCCTCGGCTGAATTTCGAGATCAACGGCCTGTTTTCCCTTGCTTACTTGGTAATCATCGGCTCTCTCGTCGGATACACCTCCTACATCTACGCAATCGACAAACTGCCGTTATCCCTGGTTTCCACCTACGCGTATATCAATCCAGTTATTGCGCTATTCTTAGGATGGCTCATTTTGGACGAAAAGCTCAATTTTCAGATAGCCATTGCGGCGGCGGTGATTATTACCGGCGTTTTTATTGTGAAGCAGGGAGTGGCGCGGCTGAAAAATTCTTGATACGGCCTTCGGCCTTAGAGCAGACGACAAGTCCACACCGCTCTGTGGCTGCATGGTATTTGTGGCGGCATATGGATGGGGGTTGAGCGGGTTATGGTGGCTTTGAGATGCTTGGTGCCGAAAGAGTTCAGTTGGCTTCGAATTTCCCCCCATCAGCTTCTGCGTCTAAATCTTTTAATTTCGCCAATAGCAACTTTATAGGCGAACTCTGCCCACATCATAATGGATAATTTTGTATCCTGCGCTCGATCTCCTACTCTGGATGCCATAGAATGGAGAAATTGCATATCGCCGAAGTGGCTTCTGTGAAGCATCACTCCGTTTCGGCTTGTGAAATACTTCTTGGAAATTCAAGCAAGGTGCTTCAACGAAAAATTATCGCACCGGCACCGGGGATATGGAGATGCAGAGGAAGCTCGACTACAACTCAATGAACAAATTCAAAGGCACGATCGACAGCAGCAACGGCTACACGGTCATGCGAAATTTAAATGGTGGGGCCATGCACGGGGATATCGATAAAGACGGCTCTGGACTTTTGCGCGATCATAATTTAATGAATGAGAATCTAATTCGATTCACATGATCCTGTAGCTTAAAGGGGGTAACCATGAAGCATCCGTTTAGATACATGGTCGCAGTTCTATTTGTTTTTGCATTTATTCCATCCTCAGCGATTGCTGTCGTTGCCGAAGCACAGGTTTCTGTTGAAAGCATACTATTCGCCCGAGGAGTCGAATCCAGAGAGCCGGTGGGCGTTGCCAATGAATTCGATGCCTCAGTTGACCAAGTCTTCTGTTGGACTAAACTGTCCAGCAAGGCGCCGCCAGCAGCGGTCAAACATGTTTGGTACAAAGCTGGACAGAAAGTTCTCGAAGTGCCTTTGACGGTAAACTATTCTTCTGGTCGCTACTGGAGTGTCAAAAATGTCAGCATAGGGGATTGGACAGTCGAAGTTGTAGGCGCAAGGGGTGAGGTGATCGGAGCAGGAAGTTTCAAGGTGAAATAAAGCTATAGGCTGGGTTACTCGTCGACAACTCAACACTCAAAAACGAACAAGTGCGCGAACGGTTGAGGAAAGTCGAATAGCATAGCCGGCCTTGGCGCTAAAGATATTTTTCAGCGAGCGGGCAAGGTTCTTTCCCCCGCTTTTTTAACAGCGATTTTCGCGGCTCTTTATAACTGCTTGCGGATGGTTACCGGACGGGGTGCTGTGGGTTGAAATTTGACTGCTATTTTTCTATGTAAAATTTAATTTCCGGACTGTTTTCGGACCAGAAAACGAAGCTTTCAAAAACACTTAACATATTTAAATTAAACAAAAAAATGGCGGAAGTGCATGGGAATCGAACCCACCCGGGACGGTGTTAGCGCCCCACACCGGATTTGAAGTCCGGGAGCCTCACCAGACAGCTGCGCACTTCCGTTTCGAGAGTCTTACCCCAAGTTGTACCTGCCTATTTATAGCCATTCCAGCCACTTGTCAAGTGACCATTTTTTGCCACAAAAGTCCGTGAGGGTGTTTCGACACCAGCGCGACCGTTTTCCCCCCATGCCTACCCTACCGCTGCCCGTCGCCCGACTTGAGGTTCGCTGCGGGAATCTAAGGGCGAACATATAGCCGTTCTTTGTAAAGAAAACATATGCTTATCTGCGCTTTCGGGTGGCTTTTAGGCTGCCGAAGAGGGGCTGAGGTCCACCGAGAGTCCTGCCATCAGCCGACGATAGTCCCGACCAAACCTCATAAACCATTGATTCTATTGGGCTGTTACCGGATAGCTAATCCGGGAGCTGGAGGTGAGCGCCTGGGGCTGGCGAGAGGTCATCTATGCCATTTTGGGAGAGTTGGGCGCGTGTGTCTTTGATTTGGTGAATACGATTGCAAATTCCAACAATGCGTGCAAAATGCAATAATGCTGGAAGGCGCGCCAGTGCTGGGTTTGCGAAACGCGCCACCGTAGGGGGAAGGACGCAGAAAAAGGACAATGATTTCCGAGCGTTCTGAAACCCCGCACCGTAGGGGCGAAGGCGAAGAAAAAGAACAATGATTTCCGAGCGTTCTGAAACCCGTACGCGTAGGGGGGAAGGGCGTAGAAAAAGGACAATGATTTCCAGGAGTTCTGAAACGACGTTGCGTAGGGGGGAAGGCGAAGAAAAAAGGACAATGATTTTCGAGCGTTCTGAAACGACGACCCATAGGCAGAAGGGCGTAGAAAAGAGAAGGTCATCCGGGCGTCGGCCAGCTCACCATTCTACTTCACCAGGCCACCGCGAGAATTCCCAATGATTTCAAGGCTCGAGCAAGAGCAATATAAGGCTTAACCTTCCGTAATCATTCGAAATAACCCTCCAATTCGCTGAAAAACGAAATGAGAATACTAAATGATTTCGGTTGTTTAAGACGATCCGACACCGTCGGGGATACGGAACGAAAAAAGAGAAGGTCATCCAAGCGTCATCCGCACGTCGGTCCATCACTGGCCACCCTACCACAATATGTGGTGGTTTGGCCCCCTATTTTGAGAATCGCTGGAAGCCGCGCCGGTGTTGGGTTTCAGACGATATTGCGGCATCGGGGGGAAGGCGCCGAAAAAAGAGTCACCACAAGTTGTGGTAGCAAGGCAAGTTCAAAATTTTTCACTACTGTACGTTCACTAACCCCAAACAACCAAACAGAAAGGAAACGTAGACATGAAGGGTAAACCGCACGGAACGAGGGCTCCTAAGTTGCACGACAGGAAACGAGTCAGCCTAATCATCCCTGGCGACGAGATGGAAGAGGCGAGAATCCTGGTCTCGTACTTCGCAGATCTATACAAGGCGCCGGCCTCATTCAACTCGGTCGCGAGAATGGCCATCAGAGAGCTGAAGGAACGCCTGGACAGGGAAATGGTAAAGGCCCTGGTCCAAAGTCCACCGGAGAGCATGGTCGAGTGGAATGTGTTCGTGAAGAAGACCATCGACGAGCTTCGGGAAACCAACGGTATCAAGAAGGACATCCGAAAGGGGGTGGTCTGATTGACCAAGGTGAAGGTTATTGACAGCATCATGGGCGCCGGCAAGACGAGCTGGGCCATTCAGTACATGAAGGAGCAACCCGGGCCATTCCTGTACGTGACACCAATCAGGACCGAGATTGAGCGGATCATAGCCGCGTGTCCAGAGCAAGACTTCGTGGAGCCCCAGGAAGAGACCGTGGTTGACTCCGAAACCATGAGGGCGACCCGGAACAAGCAGAATGGCCTGAAGAAGCTCCTGGCTGCTGGTGAGAACATCGCGACCACTCATGCCCTGTTCAGACTGTTCGACCAGGACACCATCAACCTCATTCGATGGCACGGTTACGTTCTCATCCTTGATGAAGTGATGGACATCCTTGACAAGATCGGCAAGCGGGGCGACACGCCATCCAGATTGATCGAGCATGGCATCGTGGTGCCCGAGGAAAATCCAAGGGTGCCGAGCTGTATCCGGTTGCTGCCAGGACCGAAAGAGCTGGCTGAATACGAATACATCAAGCAGTACGCTGCCCAGGGCCGGCTGGTTGGGGTGTTTGATTCAATGCTGCTCTGGCTCTTCCCGGTGGACGCATTCGAGGCTTTCAAGGAGGTCTGGAACCTGACCTACCTGTTCGATGGGCAGCACCAACGAGCTTTCTTTGACATCTACGGGCTCGACTTTGAGAAGTTCTCGGTCCTGGACGTTGGCTCACGTCGCTATGAGTTGGTGCCGCATGACCCGGAGCTTGACCGTCCGTTCATCGAGAGGGCCAAGAAGCTCATCAAGCTGTGCGATGGGCCGCAGAATGAGATAGGCAAGAATCAGGGTCGCCAGCAAGCTCTGAGCGTATCCTGGTGGGGTGACCGAAAGAACAAGGACAAGCGGCAGACCGTGATGTCTGTCACTCGGTCCTGGCTCCGGGCCACCGGGGCGACCGCTGGATCTACCATTTGGACCGCCTTGAAGGAACCAGTGGAGAAGGGCTTGACCCCTAAAGACTTCACCTCGGCCTACATTCCGTTGAACACCAGGGCCACCAATCTCTACCGGGGCCGGACCCACGTTGCCTATCTGATGAACAAGTTCTTTGACCCCCAGGTCAGCACGTTCTTCGAGGCTGTGGGTGTCTTCAACGGGACCGGCACAAGGCAACTGATGGAAGACCTGTTCGCACTCGCGGAGATGATCCAGTTTATCTGGAGGTCAGCCATCCGGGATGGTCACCAAATCCACCTTTTCATCCCAGCAACCCGGATGAGGAACCTCCTGGTCGACTGGATGGAGTTTAATATAGGCAACCTCGAAGACCCAGTACTGGCAAGGGTTTGCGAGGCTGAGGTGGCCTGAAGCCGCGCCAATACTGGCTGGGGAGTACTGCTCCCCGAGCGGAAATTTATTTCGAGTAAATTCAGTGGGTTTAGACCACGACCGAAGAAGAAGAGTGTCTAACTTTTAGGTCAAACTTTCGGCTTCACATAAGGTTAAACCTCAGGCTCACCTCCGGTCCCCGACAGTCCACCTGCGGTGTTCGCGACAGTCCAGTGAGGGTCAAGACCACCAAGAACATTCACCTGTCACCTCGCGCAGCTCGGGCCTGAAGGGACGGTCTTCGTTGGTTGGGGTCGTGAACTGAAGTTGCGAAGCCCTGAAATGAGAGCCGCGATAGCGGGTCGAGTGAAGGCCGTTCCAAGGTCATGGACCCGGCATGGAAGGGGGACTTCAAGTATAACCTGAGGTTTCCGCTTCCCTGCAACTTTCCCCCGGCGACTACCTGTAAGCCTCAGTCCTCGGGCTGAAACTGCCAGCCCTGTGGTTCTATTGCATCCGGCAAAAAGCGCCGGCTGCGCCTTCTTCGACAGTCCAAACCGAAGCCCCAACCTCAGGCTGACTTTCGCCGGTCGCCTCAGTCTGGAAGACCGTCTTAATTGAGGGTTTCTGACTGAAGGGGGACGTCGGGAAACCAAAGGTAAACATTAAGGCTACTGAGCCCTATAGAGCCTACCAGCGTTAAGTTAGGGGACATAAGCCCTATAGAGCCAAGTACCATGTTCTCCAATGCAACACCATCGGCCAGCCCGGGCCAGTCCATACGGGCACAAGAGTGTGACAGAAAGGCATCCAAGACAATGAAGACCATAGACTCCATCCCATACGACCAGCGCCTCAACGAAGAGGAAGCCCTCGAAGACTTCCCCGTCGTCCAGTGGTCGGCCTTCGAAGCTCCGACCGAAGTCCTGTCCTTCCTGGACAAGCTCCTGAAGGTCTGCCCCCTCCCCGAGGTCAAGAACTGGCAGGGTCGGCCCTACTCCCCCGACAAGGTGGAGGTCGGCGTCGACTTCTTCGGGGACTTGTGGCGAGAAGAGGAAATCGCCGGTCAGCATCGGGCGGTCTTTGCCGAATACTACGTCGACGAGGTCAAACTATACCACCCCAGCGTGTCTGTCCTGGTCCATGAACTCGCCCATGCGTTCCTGAAGAGGCGTCAGCACTGGTCTAAGAAGAGGTCGAAGCCGCACGGCAAGGAGTTCAAGGCCATCATGCGGGAAATCGGAAGTCACGCCGAGGCATTGCTCAAGCCTGGCTTTGAACAGACACAAGCAAACGAAAGGTAAACATATATGGCAACTCCAGTGAAATATGATGCACGCAGAGAGGCAAAGAAAGTCGAGCGCTTGGCTGTGAAGTTGAGAAAGCTCGTCGAGAATCAGCTTCGGGGACTCGAGTCAAGCGAGGGTACAGTGTCGGCTGCCCACCTGGACAGCGCAGTCAAGAGCCTTCGAGGTCTCGTCGGTCTCCAGTCGGACATCAACAGAGCCAAGCGCGAGGCCCACCAGGAAGCCAAACACGAGCAGGAGACCAGGGAGACCGCAGCCAAGCTGCCGTTCCCCCAGCGGAAAACCCCAGTCGAGCCAGAGCCTGAGCCAGAAGAAGTGGTCTTGCCGTTCTCGAAGGGGAAACCCGTAAATGCCAACGTCACGACCACTCAGCAGCCCGAGGTGCCGTTCAAAGTGTAAGAGAGGTAACCAATGACCCCTGCAATGAGGGAGGCTGTCATTCAGAACGAGGTGAAGCAATGCGCCTTCCCAGGTTGTCCGAAGGGTCGATACCGAATGAACCGATATTGTCTTGCACACGTTCGGCGCCTCTTCTACCACGGGGAGCCCGACGGAATCAGGGTTCGCATTCGCGACTACCGGAGCTGGCTCCCGTTATCCGACCGTCTACTCAAGGACAACTCCGGTCACCCCCACGCCCGACAAGCGGCTGACTGGTGGGTCACCTGGGTCAATCAGGCCCGAGCTGGGGTCGACGTCCCCGGCAAAGAGTTCGTGTCTCGGGGGAGCCTTGAGCTGTGGCCCACCATCGCCGCCCATTGGCTTGCCCTCACCCTGCTGCAGTCATCCGGAGGTTACCCGAGGTTTGTAGGCCCTCGAAATCTCGTTTACGAGCAACTTTCAGCCCTCTTGAGGCTGCTCCCCCATGACCCCACGGAGTTGTGTCGGTCCCCAGTGAGGGCACCAGTGTGGTTGCGCAAGGCGGCATTCCACATTTTTGATGGGAGCTTCAGGTTCCTTTCAGGTCTGGCGAATGCCTCGCTGGAGGGGAAGCCAAGGAATGCGGCCGGCGCCGTCGATCCCCGCCGAAACCAAGGAGTGAAGTAAAACAATGAGCCGAGATATGATTTTTCTACGAATAAATGGCGGCCCTGGCTGGCCAAAGGATTACTTCCGCAAGCGCGAAGAGCGACCCCTCTCTGAACGTGAGGCTGCCATCGAGGCCCTGGAAGCCAAGCTGGAGCGACTACACTTGCCGACCTCGTGGGCACCCAAGTTGTGGAAGAGGGGCGTGAAAAGTAGGACGTGTAAAGATTTGTGGAACGAGCTTGAGAGTATCCAACGGCAGCTTGAATCGTTGAGCATCCGGAAGAAAGAACTCTTAACCCCTAACCAAGAAAGAGAGGCTAAAGATGTCGATTTGCAAAGAGTGCAACGTGTGGAATGACGATGACTTTTCCTGTTCAGGCCCGGGGAGCCCCGAGCTTCGCTGCCTGTGGTCGAAGGTGGACTACTGCGATGAGTGCTACGGCAATGGTGGCGGCCGGTGTCGATCTGGCGCTGCAAAGTTCGGCGCTGGAAAGCGGAAGCTGCTCCAGATGTTTGCGGCCGAGGGCGTTACGCCCCCACCGTGGCTAAGAAATAAGTAAATCCGATTCGCCCGGTCTAACCCGAGGCGTTGTATCGGGTATTCTTTCCCCCTGGAGCCGGGAGTGGACTGCGGTCTGCTCCCGGTTCTCAATTTGGGGAAAAGGAAAATTCACAACGAGGAAAAGGAGAAAACCAAAAATGGCAAAGTCAAACGTCACCATTCGTGTCGCTGGCAAAGAACGGACCATCGAAAACTACACCCGAGGACAGGCCATCAAGCAGTTCTGCAAGGATTGCATGGGTGGCGTGACGGCCGAGGTCAGGCGTTGCACGTCTCCGGAGTGTCCGCTCTTCGCATTCAGACCCTACACCAACGAGGAATAGACAAAAAAACCCTCTGGCTGGATAGGTTTTTCAGTCAAGGATCGACGATCAGTTCGAGCCTGTCGATTGGCGAGAGGAAACCGAAAGGACAGCCCAGTGAACTCAAAACCAAGTGTCTGGAGCCGCACAGTTCCCCCCAAGCCCCCCTCGCGTCTCATCGAATTCCCTTCGGTCTACATCCCCGACGGGCTCGGTGTCACCGTGACCCAGGTCGAGCTTGAACCCATCTCCGGCAATGCGTTCCCGCAACCAGTGTCTCTCGACGTCGCCAAGCAGCGGAAGCTGGTGTCGAACTTTCGCCTTGGCTACGGTGAACTTTACGTCCTGCATACGAATCGCGCCCGGCTTGTCCTGGGCAAAACCCAAGAAGCATAAAACCCGGCACCCTGCGACCGCAGGGCAGCCAAGCAGTACCGCCCAATGACCTTGGGCAAGAACGGCCGCATACAGGCCGAACAGGAGGACTTTATCATGGCACAAGGAGAGCATTCAGAAGTTGAAAGAATCGCAACCTACACCAAGCAAGGCGGTGCCGACGTCGTTACATTCCAGCCCGAGCGGCCGGAAGTAGACGTCCCCGAGTTCAGAACCCCCGCACCCCCGGATCTATTTAGTGCCCATCCATAAACCAGCATTTTTGATGCGCACGCAGAGACAAAAAACGCATGCAGTTGACTCGAACACAGCCGGTTCGATTTCCAAGGGGCAAAAAGATCAAATTCTTCTCAATTTCGGCTATGTCGGGAT
>JBGSTS010000119.1:0-4141 GCA_041736435.1 Desulfobacterales bacterium
GCTGATGGAGGGCGTCGTTCTCGGCAACCACGTGTTCGACCGCTACAAGAACGAAAAGGAGAGCAGACCGCTGGCCCGCGCGGATTTCATCGTCCCGGCCGACAGCGCGCGTCGGTTTTCCAAGCTTCCGGCCCGAGTCGAGGCCATCTGCCGCGGAACCCTCCTGGCCCGGGAGTGGGTCAACACTCCTTCGAACGAAAAAACGCCGGAAACCTTCGCCCGGGCGATCGCGGCCGCGGCCAGGAAGGGCGGGCTCTCCGCCCGGGTGATTTTAGAGCCCGAGCTGCGCCGGCGTAAATTCGGGGCCCTCCTGGCCGTGGCCGCCGGCAGCCGCAACCGGCCCGCCATGATCGTGCTCGAGCACACGCCCCGGAGCGGCAGAGACACCGTGGTTCTGGTCGGCAAAGGGGTCACCTTCGACTCGGGCGGCATCAACATCAAGACCGGCCCTTCGCTGGCGGACATGAAATGCGACATGGCCGGAGCGGCCGCCGTGGCCGCGGCCCTGCTCACCGCAGCGGCACTCAAACTCGACCGGCGCATTGTCGGGGTGATCCCGCTCGTAGAGAACATGGTGTCCGGGGGGGCGACCCGGCCGGGCGACATCGTGACGAGCCTCGCCGGCAAAACGGTGGAAATCGGCAACACCGACGCCGAAGGCCGTCTGATCCTGGCGGACGCCATGGCCTACGCCGTCAAGGCCTATGCCCCAGAAGTGATGATCGACCTTGCGACCCTGACCGGTGCCTGTGTGGTTGCGCTCGGCGAGGCCATCGCCGGGCTCTTCACCCGCGACGAGCCGCTCCAGGCGCAACTCCTGGCCGCCGCCGACCGCACCCACGAGCGCTGCTGGCCGCTGCCGCTGCCGGAGGACTACAGGGAGCTGCTGAAGAGCAGCTTTGCCGACATCAACAACATGCCCAGTGCACGCGAGGGCGGCGCCATCTCGGCCGCCCTGTTCCTGTCCGAGTTTTCCGGCCCGACCCGCTGGGCCCACATCGACATCGCCGGCCCGGCCTTCCACAAAAAAGAGAGCGCCTATTGCGGGGCCGGGGGCACCGGCTTCGGCGTAAGGCTGCTCCTCGACTGGCTGATGAACGCCTGATCGACTGCCGCGTCAACCTGTCAGCGGCCGGTTAGGGCCGCGCCCCCCCGCCGGGCGGACCCAGCGTTGCGCTGCTGAGCCTGTTTGCGTGCCGAAGCTCCATCCATACCCATGCGAGCGTCGCGAACCTATGATGCCCAAGCCCAGCCCCACCCGAAAACAGGCCTGGAAGCCGGCGAACCTGCTGGCCCCCATCCCCGCCGTGCTGGTCAGCTGCGGCGGCACCCGGGAGTGGAAGCCCAACCTCATCACCATCGCCTGGGTCGGCAGCGTGTGCAGCGACCCAGTGATGCTCTCCATCTCGGTGCGCCCCGAGCGCTACTCCCACGAGATCATCGCAACCACCGGCGAGTTCGTGGTGAACCTGCCTTCCGTCAGGCAGGCGCGGGCCGTCGACTGGTGCGGGATGGTGTCCGGGCGCACGACGGACAAGTTCGCCGGCGCCAAGCTCGCACCGGCCGCGGCGCTGAAGGTGAAATGCCCCATCGTGGGCGCATGCCCGCTCAACATCGAATGCCGCGTGCGCAAGCGTATGGCGCTGGGGTCGCACACGCTTTTCCTCGCGGAGGTGCTCGCCGTGCAGGTGGACTCGACCCTGGTGGATGCCAAGGGGCGGCTCTGTCTGGACCGGGCCGGCCTGCTGGCCTTTGGCCACGGGGAGTATTTTGCGCTGGGCCGCAGCCTGGGCCGGTTCGGGTTTTCGGTCCGCCGGCGCCGGGGCAAACCCTAAACGGCGGCTCAGACGCGACCTGACCGGCGGTAGAGCCGGATGAGCCCGCACACCCCGCCGGCCCAGATCAGGCTGTTCAGCGCCATGGGCACGCAGACCCAGCCGCCCGGAAACCACTCCCGGGGATACAGCGCCAGCGTTACCAGGGGCAGATGCAGCAGCTTGGTCAACCGCACCAGCAGGGTCACGCCGAAGCCCGGTCCATCCGTGGCAGCGACCGCCCACGCGGTCAGGGTCGTGGTGAGGGGCAGAATCAGGTTGCTCAGCCCGAAATGGAGCAGGGCCACCACCAGCCAGGCCGGTAATCTGAATTTAGCGGTCGTTTTCATTGGAGTGTCCCATTTGTTCCGGCTGCAGGGCCCGATCATGGGTCAAGGCACGATGAAAGGCTCTATCGCCAGGCGCCGCCCGTCTGTGACGAGGCGGATTGCGCCGTTTTTATCCGTCCGGTACACCGGCAGTTGCAAACTCGCGTAGCGCTCGAGGATTTGGGCATGCGGGAGCCCCGGACGCCCGGCGCACGGGATGAGCACGGCCCGGGGCTGAACCGCCCCCAGGAACTCCTCGGAGCTGGAGGTGCGGCTGCCGTGGTGGGGTGCCACCAGAACGCTGCTCTGCAGCCGGCCGCCGGCCAGCGCCGCAAGCTCTTTCTCGGCCGGCCGCATGATGTCCCCCGGCAGCAGGATCGATACCTCCCCGTGCGCAAACCGGGTGACCAGGCTGTTGTTGTTGGGGTCGCGACGCCAGCGCTCGGCCTCCCGGCGCGCGTTGAAGTCGGCCGGAGGGTAGAGCACCTCCAGCCGCACGCCGTTGATGAAGGACTCGCGCGGCAGCTCGTCGAAGCGCGGCATGGCGATCCCCCGTTCGGCAACCGCCCGCATCAGCTCCCGGTAGGCCTGGGAGTGCCAGGCCTCGCCGTTGGTCCACAACGAGCCGACATTGAAATGATTCGCGATGAAGACCAGCCCGTTAAGGTGGTCGCTGTTGGGGTGAGTGAGAATGAGGCGGTCGACCGTGGCAATCTTGCGCCGCCACAGGTAGGGAGCGACGACCGCCGCCCCCACATCGAAGTCCGAGTTGTCCGCAAACCCTCCGCCGTCGACCAGCACCGTGTGGCCGCCGGGCAGCTCGAGCAACGCCGCACTTCCCTGGCCCACGTCGATCAGGGTCATGCGCAGGTCGCGATGCCAGAACCGCTGATAAAGCCAGTAGCCGGCATCCGCCGCCCCGGACAGAAGACACAGCAGCAGCAGGGCCCCCACTGGGTGGGCACACCAGCGCCGGCCAGACGGGCTGTGCCGATGGCCCGCCGCCGCACCGGCGGGTTGAGCATCACGAGCGGCAGCGGCCTTGCAGGCGTCGGGTGCCGCCGCCATCTGCTGTTGACGGCTTCTGACCAGATGCAGGACGCCTCCGAGAGCCAGATAGTACAAGGAGGTCTCCACCCAGGACGGGGTCACGGTTTTCACCGCCGCAAAGGGCAGATCGGCCATCCACTGGATGACGGCCATGGCGTTTGCGAGGACCAGCCCTCCGGCTGTGAAAAGGACCTCGGCCGCTGCGGCCCAGACCAGGCCTACCAGCGCGCCGGCGAGACCCGCCAGGACCACCCCGTAGCCGATCACGGGAATGGCCACGATGTTGGCCGGCACACCGATAAAGGAGACCGTGTTGAAATAGTGCAGGACGAGTGGCAGCGTGCCGGCGGTGGCCAGAACCGACACCATCAGGAAAAGCCCGGCGGCGCGCCGAATTCGTCCGGCCCTGGTGGGCGCAAGGGGCCGAAGGGTGTCGCTCGCTCGGCGGGTAGCCGCTGGCATGCCGGCCACCATCGTAACAACCGCCGCAAACGAGAGCTGGAAGGAAATCGAAAAAAGCGCCGGCGGATGCACGACGAGAATCGCCAGGGCCGCCAGTGCCAGCGTGTTCATCAGGTCGTGCTCGCGTTCGACCAGAAAGGCCAGCAGGAACACGACCGCCATGACCAGCGCGCGCTGGGTGGAGGGCGACATGCCGGCCAGAAGGGCGTAGAGGCACACCGGCACCAGGGTGAGCAGCGCCGCACCCTTGCGCGCCCCGCCGGTCATGAGCAGCTGCGGAAAGAAACCGAGCAGCCACCGGAACAGCACGAACGCCGCGGAAGCCACGATGCCGATGTGCAGACCGGAAATCGCCAGCAGGTGGCTGACGCCGCTGCGCGTGAACGCCTCGCGCACCTCGGGTAAGACCCCGGAACGCTCGCCGATGACCAAGGCCTTGAGCACCTCCGCCTCCGGCCCCAGGCCGGCCGCGTCGATCTGCCGGGC
>JBGSTS010000229.1:0-23094 GCA_041736435.1 Desulfobacterales bacterium
GACCGGGCCGGACACCGTGCTGGGGCGGCTGCAGGCGTTCCTGGGTGCGGTGTTCCCGCCCGAGGCCGCCGTCGCCGGGGATATACGCCGGCTGATCCGGCACTTCCTGCTGGCGGGCATGGGGGTGGCCGGGGTGTTCGGCCTTTTTTCACTGCTGCGCGGACACGGGATCCTGCAGGTGCTGAAAGAGGCTCTGGCGCTCGTGGCCGGAGCGATCCCCTCCGGGCTTTCGACCTTGAGCGCCAGTGCCTTTGCGTTCGGCCACCGCGACCTCCGTCGCCGCCGCATTCTGGTTCGCCGGCTGCGAGCGCTGGGCAACCTCGGATCGACCCAGATCGTATGCTTCGACAAGACCGGGACCCTCACTCTGAACCAGATGAGCGTAGCCGGCCTCTGTGTCGGGTTCGATCGGATCGATCTGAAACCTGGGGACAGAGGGTCCTCCGTCCCCCTCTGTCCGCCGGCTGCGGACGTGGACCTGGACTGGCTGATCCGGCTGGGGGTGCTTTGCAACGAAGCCTTCATGCTTCATGAAGGCGCCCAATCCTTGGAGGGTTCCTCCACCGAAGCGGCCCTGATTCATTTCGCGGAGAAGAGTGGGATCAACTCCACCCGCTTTCGGGGCGAGCACCCCATCGTGGAAATCTTTCACCGTAGTGAGAACCACCCTTTCATGGTGACGGTGCACCAGTGGGATGCGAACCGGGAGTTGACCGCGGTCAAGGGCGCCCCCTTCGAGGTGCTGGAGCACTGCAGCCATTACCGCGGGGGGGGAGAGATCCACCCGCTGTCGGATGAGGCCCGTGCCCGGATCGAGGCTGAAAATTTCCAGCTGGCCGGTCGGGGGCTGCGGGTGCTGGGACTTGCCTTTCGCTGGGGGCGGGAGGGGACCGAGGAGGGTCGCTACGTGGAAGGCGCGGACCTTGTGTGGTCCGGGCTGGTGGGCCTCTCCGACCCGGTGCGCCGCGGGGCAAAGGAGCTGGTCCAATCGCTTCACCGCTCCGGGATCCGGACCGCCGTCCTCACCGGCGACCAGAGCCTGACTGCCCAGTACATCGGCAACCAACTTGGTTTGAGCGGGCCCGAGCCTCTGCGGATCCTGGATGCCGCGGACCTGCGCGGAGCGGCCCTTACCGGGCTGAGCGGGGTGGTGGCCCGCACCCACGTGTTTGCACGGCTCACCCCCACCCAGAAGCTTCAAATCATCCAATCCTACCAAGGCGCCGGGTTGAGCGTCGTCATGGTCGGCGACGGCTTCAACGATGTCCTGGCGCTCAAGGTGGCTGATGTGGGAATCGCCATGGGCCGGAAGGGGGCCGACATGGCCCGCAAGGCCGCCGACCTGATCCTGGAGGACGATGAACTCACAAATGTCTCCACGGCGATTCAAGGCGGCCGACGCTTCTACAGGAACATGCGGCGGAGCCTGCGGTTTCTGGCGGGCGCCGCCCACGTCGACATCGCCGCTGCCCTTGCGGCGAAGAGCTCCGGAGGCGGGCCTGGACTCAGCCCGCTGCAGTCGGTGTGGACCAACCTGGCCGCCTTGTCGCTTGCGGTCGACAGCGCCGAAGACGAAGAGGTCGGCGGGTATCACGGAGCAGAATCGGCATTGATCGGCCGAGGGGAGATCTGCGGCTCGCTTTTCGACGCGGCGGCCGTCATGGTTGCCTCCGGCCTGGTTGGCGCCTATTCCTTAAGCCGCTACGGCAGTGGTACGGAAGCGGGACGGGTGTTTTGGGCCAGCGTGGGGCTCAACCAGCTGATGCTGGCTCTCGGGAGTGAGCCCGTCGGGGGCCGGCCGGTTGCGGCGCGGCGGTTGACACCGATCCTCTGGGGGGTGGCCGGTGTGCCGGTCTTGATGCTTGCCTTATCGGGCGGCGGCCTGCTCGATCTTCTGGCGTTGGCAGGGGGCGGGTGGCTGGCCCGGCGGCGGCTGGATCGGTTTGGGCCTGCTTCGGACCTGCCGGTCTCGAAAGGCCTTGCATGAGAATCATCTTCTTTGCAGGCAAGGGCGGAGTGGGGAAAACCTCGGTGGCGGCGGCGACCGGGGTGCGCACGGCGGCTCAGGGCTGCCGCACCCTGATCATGTCCCTCGATGTGGCCCACAGTTTAGCAGACATCTTCGACCTCGACCGGGACCTGTTGGACCAGGGGCGGGGCAGGCCCGTGAAGGTGCGTCCCAACCTGTGGATACAGGAGCTCGATATCCAGGAGGAGATCGACCGCAACTGGGGCGACATCCACCGCTACCTCTCGGGCCTCTTGAACACGACCGGCCTGAACGAGGTTCTGGCCGAAGAGCTGGCGGTTTTGCCCGGTATGGAGGAAGTGAGCCTGCTGCTCTACATCAACCAGTACGTGCGCCAGCACCGGTTCGATGCGCTGCTGCTCGACTGCGCGCCCACCGGCGAGTCGTTGCGCTTCATCAGCATCCCCACCACCCTTGAGTGGTACATGAAAAAGCTCTTCAAGCTCGAGCGCACCATCGTACGCTGCGCCCGCCCCTTGGCCAAGCGGCTCACCGACGTTCCCCTTCCGGGGGAGGCATATTTCAATGCGATCGAGCGCCTTTTCAGCCGGCTGGAAGGAGTGGACCGTCTCCTGGCCGATCCGGCGGTCACCACGGTGCGGCTGGTCACCAACCCCGAGAAGGTGGTGATCAAGGAAACCCAGCGGGCGTTCATGTATTTTTGCCTCTACCGGATGAGCATCGACGCGGTCATCATGAACCGTCTGCTGCCCTCCGGGATCCGGGACGGCTTCTTCAGCGATTGGCTCACCTCCCAGGGCCGCTATGCCGAGCTTGCCCGGCACTATTTCCACCCCGTACCGGTGCTCCCGGTGAACCTGTTCAAGGGGGAAATCCTCGGCCCCGAGAGACTCGCGGCCCTGGCCGCCGAAATCTACGGCGAGCGCAACCCGCTGGACCGGTTTTTCGAGGAGGAGCCCTACCGGCTGATCAAGGAGAACGGCCGCTATCGCCTGCAGCTCAAGCTGCCCTTCGTCGTCAAGGAGAGCATCGATTTGAGCAAGGTGTCCGACGAGCTGATCCTTCGCATCGGCAGCTATAAGCGGCACATCATGCTGCCAAAGCCGCTGGTGTCCGCGGCATCGGTCACGGCGTGCGTCGACCCCCCCTATCTGAACATCCTGTTTGGAGGAAACGATTCATGAGAAAGACCAAGCCCACCTGCACCTCCCCGGAGTGCCCCGTGGGACGTTTTTTCAGCGAGTGGAGCGCGTCGGCTCCTCGGTCGGAAACCGGCGACCAGCTGGCGCGTTGCGCGCTGCAGCTTCTCAAAGCCGTTAGCATCGCCGTGGACGAGTGGGTCGAGACTCTCGAAAAGCGCAGCCGACCCAGGTCGCGCCGGCGGGTGACCAAAATCAAGGTCCAATAGTCCCGAGCCGCTCTTCATTTTCTAACTCCCCCCTCATCAGAACCTCATCCTCGCCTGCCAGAGTCGTTTTTCCCAAGGAAAAAACCGCCATGGCACGCGCGATCCATGCAACCCCAGTCTTTACACCGACACCGCAGATCGATCCGTCCGCCAGCGTGATCGGCTCCGAGATCGGCGCCCACACCGATATCGGAGCTAACTGGACGGTTCTGGAATCACGGATAGGCGACTACAGCTATCTGGCCGGTACGGACGGCACGGTCATTTATACGGAGATCGGCCGGTTTTGCTCGATCGCATCGCATGCGGTCATCAACCCCGGTGACCACCCGATGCAGCGGGTCACCCAGCACCACTGCACCTACCGCCGGCGCCGCTACGGCTTCGGCGCTGCGGACGACGAAACCGTTTTCAACTGGCGCCGCAGCCGCAGATGCCGGATCGGCCATGACGTGTGGATTGGAACCGGCGCCATGGTGATGGCCGGAGTCACGATCGGCACGGGCGCTGTGATCGGCGCAGGCGCCGTGGTGACCAGGGACGTGAAGCCATACGAAGTCGTCGCCGGGGTTCCGGCGAAGCCGATCCGCATGCGCTTTCCTGCCGATGTGGTAACCAGGCTGCTCTCCGTGGCCTGGTGGGGCTGGGATCGTACTATGCTGGAGGAGCGATTTGAGGATTTGAATGACATTGAGCGCTTCCTCGAAAAATATGCCTGAGCCCCTGTTCGACTCGGCCGCCCTGAGCAGCCTCCTGATCGAGGTGCTGCCCGCGATCGAGCGGGAGCGGCTGGCCCCCGTGCTGGACGAACTATGGGCGTGCGGGGACTTTACGGTCAGCCGGGCTCCGCGGCCGGGGCTGCTCATGTGCCCCGTGCGCGACCCTTTCGACACCGAATTTTTTCTCGGAGAGGTGCTGGTGACCACTGCCGAGGTCTGCTGCCGCGGCCGGACCGGCCACGGGGCGATCATCGGCGAAGAGCCGGAGAAGGCCCTGCTGCTCGCGGCGGTGGATGCCGCCCTGGCCGGCGGCCGATTCGATCTGCTGAAGAAGCTGATGCGGGTCGTTTCCGAATGGTCGCGCGAAGCCTCGGAGCGCAAACAAATGGCGGCGAAACTGGCCGCCGCCACACGGGTGGAGTTCGAGTCCATGAAAAAGGAGCGGGTCGATTTCGGCTCGCTGGGATAGCTGGTATGCCACCACGAGTACTTCCGAGCAACGAGATCATCCGCGACCAGCGAAATTTCCGGGTGTTGCTCCAGGCCATGTCCCACCCCGGGCGTCTCTTCCGGCTGGAGGCGCTCCAGTCGCCAGGCACTCATGCCGCCATTCTGGCGGTGGCCGGATGCCTGTTGGATCACGAGGTCGGTTTCGCCTCGGTCGGCAAGGATTCGACCTTATCTCTGGCCGCGGTGATCGCTGCTGCCACTGGTGCCCGCAACACCGGCGTGTCCGAGGCGGATTTTCTTTTCATCGCGGGGCCCGAAGGGAAGGGGGCTGCCGGGGCCGCCCGGCGGGGCAGCATCGACTATCCCGACAACGGGGCCACCCTGGTTTACAACCTCGATGCCCCTCTGAACCGCGATCCCGGTCACTTTCGCATTCGGCTGAGCGGCCCGGGGATCCCCGAAGCCGATGGCATTGCCCCTGCCATGCGGGAGATCCCGGCCGCGGAGCTGCGGGAGCTGCAGACGACCAATGCCGACTACCCCCTTGGGGTCGATGCCCTGTTCGTGAGGCCGAACGGGGAGGTGATGGCTCTGCCCCGATCGACCCGCATCCGGTTGAGGTGACCTTATGGGATACGTGGCTGTCCGCGGCGGCGAGCAGGCGATTGCAAACGCTGAGACACTTCTCCTGATGGAGCGCGTCGGCGGTGCATCCGAGCTGCTGACCCCACGCCAGATCCGCGAGCAGCTCCACCTGGCGGTGGACCGCGTCATGGGGGAGGGATCCCTATATGCCCCTGATCTGGCGGCGCTGGCCTTCAAGCAGGCCGCGGGCGACACGTTTGAAGCGGCCTTCATACTGCGCTCGTACCGCACCACCCTGCCGCGAATCGGCTACGCCGAGTCGGCCGGAACGGAGCACATGCGCATCGTGCGACGGATTTCGGCCGCTTTCAAAGAGATCCCCGGCGGCCAAATCCTCGGCCCCACCGCGGATTACACTCTGCGGCTGCTCAATTTCGATCTCGAACAGGAGTCCGCCCAAAGCAACGCGTGCGTCATCCGGCAGTTGCTGCAGGTGGCCGGAAACCTCGACCCGCTTCCGGAGAGCTTCCCCAAGGTGGTCGAATTGCTTCGCCGCGAGGGGCTCCTGGTTTCGCGGTCCTCGGCGGGAGATGCTGACACCCACGTGTTTGATGTTACCCGGCATGCGCTCTCCTTTCCGGCCCCCCGTAGCGCCCAGCTACAGACACTGGCGCGGGGGGAGACCGGTGGGCTACTGGCCCTGGCTTATTCCAACATGCGCGGCTATGGGTCGGTCCACCCGGTGATCGGAGAACTCCGTGTCGGCTTCCTGCCGGTCGAGATGAAGCATCCGCTCACCGGAACACCCGCGCGGATCGGCGAAATCAAAGTGACCGAGGCAGAAGTCATCGCCCGCCTCGACCAGTCCGACGGGGAGCCCCGCTTCACGCTGGGCTACGGGCTCTGTTTCGGCCACAACGAAACCAAGGCCATTGCCATGGCCGTGCTCGACCGTGCCATGGGCGCCGCCGAGCCCGAGGCGCCATCGGAAGACCAGGAATTCGTGCTAACCCATGTGGATGGAATCGAGTCCATGGGGTTCTGCAACCACTACAAGCTGCCGCATTACGTAACGTTCCAGTCCGATCTGGACCGCCTGCGGCATCTGCGCGCAGCACCGCCGTCAGCAGAGGCGGCCGATGAGCTCAAACCGGAGGAGAGCGGGGCATGAGCAGGGTCATCCACCCGAATCCGTCATCGCCGCGCGCCGACTGGCGCGAGGCATGCGCGTACAGCCACGGCCGCACCTCCTTTGCCTTTCTGGACGAGGGGGCCAAACGTGAAATCCGACGCCGGATGTTGAAGGCGGTGGCGATCCCCGGCTACCAGGTGCCGTTCGGCTCCCGGGAGATGCCGATTGCGCGCGGCTGGGGCACGGGCGGCCTGCAGCTGACCCTTTCACTGATCGGGCCTGAGGACGTGCTCAAGGTGATCGACCAGGGCGCGGACGACAGTGTCAATGCCGTGAGCATCCGACGGTTCGTGACGAGGGTCACCGGAGTCCGGACCACCACCGACACGCCGGCGGCCACGTTGATCCAGACCCGGCACCGGATCCCCGAGGAGCCGCTGCGGCCTCACCAAATCCTCGTGTTTCAGGTGCCCATTCCGGAGCCGCTCCGGCTGGTGGAACCCTCGGAGGTGGAGACCCGTCGCATGCACTCCGAGGCGGATTACAGCCGTATGTGGCTCTACTTGTACGAAGACATCGTGACCTATGGCGAGATCACCATCGGGGCCCGCTACCCGGTGCTGGTGAACCGGCGCCACTTGATGGACCCCAGCCCCATCCCGCGCTGGGATGTGGCGCGATTGAACGGCAACCCGGCCCTGATGCTCTTCTGCGCCGGCCGGGAGAAGCGCATCTACGCTCTGCCCCCTCACACGCGTGTCGAGCCGCTGGAGTTCGAGGATTTCCGTTTCCAAGTCGAGTCGTTTGACGACCGCCGCTGCCTGCACTGCGGATCGACGCAGAGCTTTCTGGACGAAATCATCGAGGAGGAGACCGGTCGCCGCCTTTATGCCTGCTCGGACTCGGCTTTCTGCGAGAAAGTCCGCAAGGCCGGCGACGGGTCAACGCCGCCGTCGCGGAAGGAAGAGCGGCTGCCATGAACACCGGGTTGCAGCCCATGGTTCAGGTTCGAGGTCTGACGCGGTTCTTCGGCCGGGGGTGTGCCGATTGTTTCGGACTTACGGGCCCGACGCATGAAACCAACCAGTGCCCCCGCTGCCGAACGGTGATCGCCTGCCGGGAGGTATCCTTCGATCTTCACGCCGACGAGGTATTAGGTATCGTGGGGGAGAGCGGTTCGGGCAAGAGCACGGTGGTGCGCCTGTTGCATTTCGACATCGAGCCCACATCCGGTGAGTTCCGCCTGCACCTCAACGGCACTGCCGGTGATTCCGTTCCTGGACTGGATCCTCAGCAGAACCTCTTCGACCTGGGGCCGCATCAAAAGCGCCAGGTCCGCAACAGCCTGATGGGCATCGTCTACCAGAATGCCCTGCTGGGGTTGCGCCTGAAGGTGACGGCCGGCGGCAATATTGCCGAGCGACTGCTGATGGCAGGCTGGCGGCGGGTCGGACTCATGCGCGCGCGCGCGGTGGATCTGCTCGGGCGCACCGAGGTGCCGGTCGGACGCATGGACGAGCTGCCGCGCAATTTTTCAGGCGGGATGCAGCAGCGCGTGCAGATCGCCAAGGCGCTTTCCACCTACCCGGCTCTGTTGCTCCTGGACGAGGTGACCACCGGCCTGGACGTGTCGGTGCAGGCCCGCGTGCTGGATCTCATCCGGTCGCTGCAGCGCGAGTTGCACGTGGCCACGATCGTGGTCTCACACGATCTCGGCGTGATCCGGCTGCTGACGACGCGCACCCTGGTGATGCGCCATGGAGGGATCGTCGAGCAGGGGCTCTCGGACCAGATTTTAGAGGACCCCCAGCACCCCTATACCCAGCTGCTGGTGAGTTCGACACTCTAGTGAGAAAGAGGGTTGGTGTTTTGTGTTGCGTCTTTAGTGGGCTGGGCGTTGTGCGTGGGGAGCTGACCGCTGCTGCATCGCATCACCCAAGTCCACACCAAACACCAAACACCAAAAACTAAATTCCCAACACCGGCTTTGTTTATGCTGACCGCTGAGAAGCTGGAAAAAAAATTTGTCTCACATGTACTGAACGGCAAGGAGATCACGGGCTTTGCCCCGGTCTCCTTTCATGTAGCGCAGGGTAAAGCGCTGGGCCTGTCGGGCCCCAGCGGGACCGGCAAGAGTTCGGTGCTCAAATGCATCTATCGCACCTATGCGGCCAGCGCCGGGCATATTCGGTACCAATCGTTGTCCGGTGGGTGCGTCGATCTGGCCGCTCTGCCGGATAATGAGGTTCTTCGTCTGCGCTGCTCGGAAATGGGGTACGTGACCCAGTTTCTCTCTGTTCTGCCGAGGGTCTCCGCGGTCGACACCATCGCCGAGCCGCTGCTCTGCACCGGGGTCGCCAGGGAGGATGCGCGCGAGAAGGCCCGCCGGCTGATGGTGCGGCTGCGCATTGACCCGCAGCTCTATGACGCCTACCCCTGCACGTTCAGCGGGGGCGAGAAGCAGAGGGTGAACCTGGCGCGCGCGGTCATCCGCCCTCCCCGCCTGCTGCTTCTCGATGAACCCACGGCCTCGCTCGACCCTGCTTCGCTGCAGGAGGTGCTCGAGCTGCTCATGGAGATGAAGGCCATGGGAACGACCATGGTTGCTGTATTTCACGACCGCTCCATCATGGACCGGCTGATGGATGAGGTATACCGCATGCCGCCAAAGGAGAGTCCATCATGACCGTCAAAAAAGACTCTCTTCCCGACCTGCTCATCCGCAATGTGCGTGCGGTTGCACCGGGCGAAGTTCTGCCGGAGGCAACGGTGGTGGTGGAGCAGGGGGTGATCCGCGAGATCACCACGCGCCCGGTTGCCGCTGCCGGCCGCACGGATATCGATGGCCGCGACCGCCTGCTGCTGCCCGGCTTCATCGACATCCACAGTGATGTGATCGAAAATGCCATCCAGCCCCGGCCGGGAGGACGTTTCCCCGTGGATGTCGCCCTGCACGAACTGGACAAGCAGCTCACGGCCTGCGGTGTTACCTCCATTTACCACTGCCTCTGCTTCCTGCACAGCGACGAGAACCCGCCGTTCCGGAGTGCGGAGATGACGAACTTTCTGATCCGCCAGATCCATGAGCTCAAAGGCGGCTTCAGCGCCCGCACCCGCATCCATGCCCGCTACGAGATCACCAACGACGAGGCCTTCTCGGAAGTCGAGGGGCTGATCCGCCGCAGGCTGATCCACTTCTTTTCCATCATGGACCACACCCCGGGCCAAGGCCAGTTCTCCGATGTCTCCCACTTCAGGGACTATTACGCCAAGGCCCGCGGTTTGACCCAGGAGCATGTCGATACGCTCATCGAGCGGCGCCTTGTAGCCAGTCGTCAAATCGATTGGAAGGGTCTGGACCATCTGGCCCAAACCTGCCGGGACAACGCGATCCGCATGGCCAGCCACGATGACGACTCCAGCGCCAAGGTCGAGGCGGTCAGCCGGCTGGGGGTGACGCTCTCGGAGTTCCCGGTGAATTTAGAGGCTGCCCGGGCCGCCCGAGGGCTTGGCATGCTGATCTCCCTGGGGTCCCCAAATGTTCTGCGCGGGGCCTCCCTCACCGGCAATCTCTCCGGCCGCGAGGCGCTCGGGGCTGGGCTGGGCGATATTCTCTGCTCGGACTACGCCCCCATGTCGCTGCTGCATGCCGCTCTGCAGGTTCACCGCGAAGGCATCCTGGGCCTGCCGGCAGCCGTGCGCCTGATAACCTTGAGCCCCGCCCGGGCGGTCGGGATCGACCATCTCACCGGCTCCATCGAACCCGGAAAAGCCGCCGACTTGGTGCTGGTGGACGACTGCCGCAAGGTTTCCTCCGTGGCGCGTACCTTCGTGGCCGGCCGCGAGGTGTTTAGCGCCGGCGATTGAGTGGAGGAGGAGACCCCCATGGTGGCATTTGACCCCATTGAATACGCGGTGCCGGTTTCGGTTGCCGACCGCATTCTTGAAACGGCCATCCGCGCTGCCCGGCAGGCGGGTGCCATCCAGATGCGCCACTTTCGAAAACCTGCGGTGCACTGCACCCCTCTGCTGCACGACGTCAAGCTTGAAACCGATCGTTTGTGCGAGACGGCCATCGTCGCCGCCATCCGCGAGCGCTTTCCGGATCACGCCATCCTGACAGAGGAGAGCGGCGAACTGCCGGGCCCAGGAGGGTACGGTTGGATCATCGACCCTCTGGACGGAACGGTCAACTTCTGGCACGGGCTGCCGTTTTTCTGCACCTCCATCGCTTGCTACCGACGGAGCAATTCTGCCGCTGCAAAAGGTGAAAGAGGCCTTTCGGGCGCTCCGGTGGTCGGGGTCGTCTTTCTGCCCTTCAGCCAGGAGTTGTTCCACGGGATGCCCGGCCGGGGCGCTTTTATGAACGCAAAATCGATCGGGGTCGGACGGGCTCAGAGCCTTGCGGAATCGGTCGTGTCGGTCAGCTTCGGCAAGACCCCCGCAACCATGCAGCGCATGAGCCGCAGGCTCGATGCCTTGCTGCCTCAGGTGCGCAAGGCGCGCTGCCTGGGTGCCGCGGCGGCCGAGCTGGCCTACGTGGCCGCCGGATTTCTGAACGGGCTCTTCTACGAAGGCCTCAAGCTTTGGGACTTCGCTGCCGGCAAGATCATCCTGGAAGAGGCTGGCGGGTTTCTCGAGGCCATCGAGGCCGAGCCGGACCAGTGGCGGGTGCTGGCGGGGACACCCGGATTGCGTGTGCCGCTGATCGGACAGGTCTAAAACAGCTTTCAGATAAACCGCTTGCGAATGGTGGCCGAGCCCAAATCCAGCAGGCTCACCACCACGACGAGGATGATCAGCATGGCGGCGGTCGCGCTGTAGTTGAAGCTGCGGATCGCATCCCACAGGAGCATGCCGATCCCGCCTGCTCCGACCATGCCGACCACACTGGCCGAGCGCACGTTGGATTCGAAGCGGTAGAGCGAATAGGAGATCCACAGCGGGACCACCTGGGGGATGATGCCGTAGGCGATCTCCTGCATCTTGTTTGCCCCCGTGGCGCGAATCCCCTCGACCGGTTGGGGGTCGATGGCCTCCACGGCCTCTGAAAAGAGCTTGGCGAGAGTGCCCGTCGTGTGCATGAAAAGCGCCAGCACCCCGGCGAAGGGCCCCAGCCCGACCGCGCTGATGAAAAGCATGGCGAAGATCATCTCGTTGATCGAGCGGCAGGCGTCCATGATGCGGCGCACCGGCTGGTGAATCCAGATCGGCGCCACGTTGGCGGAGGAGAGCAGGCCGAACGGAATGGCCCAGATGATGGCTAACAGCGTCCCCCAGACGGCAATCTGAATGGTGATGAGGGTCTGGTGCAGGTATTCGCGCCAGTCGCTGAAATCGGGTGTGAGGAACCCGGAGAGGTAGGCGGCCATGTTGCCGCGGAAGGTAATGAGATCCCAGGGCCGCATCTCGGACCCTTGCCAGGCCCACATCAGGACGATTGCCAGGGCCATCCCGGCAAACAGGCGGAGCAGCTTGGCCTTCAAGGGGGTTTCGGGAATCGCGAGGGTCTGGCTGGCGGCGGTCATGTTGGTTTCACCGGTCCGGTCGTATGGTCCGGCAGGGGCCTTCCGTGTTTAGCGGACCCTGCCGGACGCGAAGTTGCTTTAGTTGGTGTCCATCCAGAAATGGTGGATTTTGGTTCAGGCCAAGGCCGCAGCGATTTCGCAACCGGAGGCGTAGTCCATCACCGCCGAGGATTGCGAAGAGCGAGAACGCTGGCATGGGCCGAAAGACGCCGTTTATGGATAGGCATTTACTAGAAAGGGAGAAGGGGCCCGTGGGGGAAACAGCCGCAACCAGAGAGGACGACGTCATTCTTGAGTTGAAGGACGTTGCCATGTTTTTCGGAAAAGTGGCAGCCCTGGCCGGGGCAAGTCTCAAGGTGCGCAGGGGGACTATTCACTCGGTCATCGGCCCCAACGGCGCCGGAAAAACTGTGATGATGAACTGCATCAGCGGCCTTTACCGGCCGCAGAAGGGCGAGATCTTTTTCAAGGGCGAGCGCATCAATGGCTACAAGCCCTATGAGCGTGCGGCCAAAGGCATGTCCCGCACCTTCCAGAAGGTCGAGGTCTTCGGCGGCATGACGGTGCTCGACAACATCCGGCTCGGCCGCCACATCCATCTCAAGTCCGGGGTGATGAGCGGATCGGTCTACCTCGGAAAGACCGCGCGCGAGGAGATCGAGAACCGCAAGTTCATCGAAGAGGAGATCATCGACCTGCTGGAGATCGAACACATCCGGCACAAACCGGTCGGCATGCTCCCCTACGGGCTGCAAAAGCGTGTGGAGTTGGGTCGGGCCCTCGCGCTCAAACCCGATCTGCTGATCCTGGATGAGCCCCTGGCCGGTCTCAACCTGGAGGAGACCGAGGACATGGCCCGGTTTGTCATAGACGTCAACGAGGACCCGCGCTGGAACATCACCTGCCTGCTGGTCGAGCACGACATGGGGGTCGTCATGGACCTCTCGCACCGGGTTTTCGTGCTCAACTTCGGGAACCCGATCATGGACGGCACCCCGCAGGAAGTACAGAAAAACCCTGAAGTGATCAAGGCTTACCTGGGTGAAGAGGACCTATATGCCACACGCCGCTGACGCAGTCGCTTCGAATGCCGAGCTCTCTCCGGAAATCCCAACGGAGCTCACGATCCCCAAACTGTTTCTCCAGAAAGCCCGGCACTACGGCAACGACCGGGTGGCCATGCGGGAAAAGGAGTTCGGGATCTGGCGGCCCATCACCTGGCAGGACTACCTGGAGAACGTCAAATACACCGCCCTGGGGCTGATCAAGCTCGGCCTCGAGGAGGACGACAAGGTCGCCATGATCGGCGACAACCGCCCCGAGGGCCTGATGGCGGAAATGGCCGCCCTGTGCGCTCGGGGCATCGGGGTGTGGCTGTTCCAGGACTGCCTGATGGACGAGGTGCGCTACATCATCGATCACTCGGACGCCAAGTTCCTGGTGGGTGAGGGACAGGAGGAGGTCGACAAGGCGCTCTCGATCATCGCCGACTGCCCCAAGCTGAAGAAAATCATCTATGACGACCCCAAGGGGCTGCGCCACTACCAGCAGGAGTGTCTCATCAGCTTGAAAGAGGTCCAGGCGCTCGGCCGCGAGCTGGAAAAGGAAAAACCGCACCTTTTCGAGGAGCTGATCCAGAAGGGGCACGGGGAGGAGACCGCCCTGCTCTTCTACACGTCGGGCACCACCGCGCTGCCCAAAGGGGCGCTGCTCTCACACCACAACATGCTCTCCATGGGCCGTTCGCTGATGGAGATCGACCCCTGCCAGGAGACCGACGATTACGTCTCCTACCTGCCGTTTGCCTGGATCGGCGAGCAGATGATGTCCATCTCCTGTGGGCTGCAGATCGGCTACACTCTGAATTTCCCCGAGGACCCGTCCACGTCCCAGGAGAACATCCGCGAGATCGGCCCGCACGTCATGTTCGCCCCGCCGCGCATGTACGAGCAGATGGTGCGCACGGTGCAGGTCAAGTACCTGGACGCCTCCTGGCTCAAGCGCAAGTTCTTTGAATTTGCCACTTGGGTGGGATACCGGTACGCGGATGCGAAGTTCTCCAAAAAGGGGATCCCGTTGCATTGGCAGCTGCTGCACGGCCTGGCCATGGCGACGGTGCAAAAGAAACTCAAGGACCACCTGGGGATGAGCCGGGTGCGCAACGCTTACACCGGCGGCGCCGCCATGGGGCCGGACCACTTCCGCTTCTTTCACTCTCTGGGGGTCAACCTGAAGCAGATCTATGGCCAGACCGAGGTGGCGGGGATCTCGGTCGTGCACCGCAGCACCGACATCAAGTTCGACACCGTCGGCCACCCCATCCCCGGTACCGAGGTCAGGATCGGCGAGGACGGCGAGATTCTCACGCGCAGCCCGTCGGTGTTCAAGGGCTACTACAAGAACCCGGAGGCCACCACCAAGACCCTCAAGGACGGCTGGCTCTACTCCGGGGACAAAGGCTTCATCGATGACGACGGCCACCTGGTCGTGTTCGACCGCACCAAGGATGTTTTCACCCTAAAGGATGGGCGCCCGTTCGCGCCGCAGTACCTGGAGACCCGCTTGAAGTTCAGCCCCTACATAAAAGATGCCTGGGTGGTCGGGGACCGCAAGGAGTACCTCGTGGCGGTCATGTGCATCGATTACGCGGTGGTGGGCAAGTGGGCCGACGAGCGCAAGCTCAATTACACAAGCTACCATGAGCTGTCGCAGATGCCCGAGGTCTACGAGCTCGTCGAAAAGCAGATCCGCCAGGCCAACAAGGACCTGCCGGAGGTCGCCAAGATCCGCAAGTTCACCAACCTCTACAAGGAGTTCGACCCGGACGACGAAGAGCTGACCCGCACGCGCAAGCTGCGCCGCGCCTTCGTGGAGAAACGCTATAAGGTGATCCTGGAGGCGCTCTACTCAGAGGCGGAGGGCGTTCACATCGACACCACCATCAAGTACGAGGACGGCCGTCAGGCGCAAATCGTGACCGATCTCAAGATCATTTTCATCGCCGCCTGAGTGCGGCGGACAAGGAGAGCGACGGATGGACCTGCTGCTGATGACATTGACCACCGGGATCATGGTCGGGGGGATCTATGCCCTGGTGGCCCTGGGCTGGGTGTTGATCTACAAGTGCTCGGGGGTGTTGAACCTGGCCATGGGGGAGATGACCCTGATCGGCGCCTATGTGACCCTGAGTTTTTATGCCATGGGGGTACCGTTTCTGCTCTCGCTGCTCTTCTCGCTGATCATCGGATTCATCCTGGGCATCCTGACCGAGCGGATCTTTTTAGACCGGCTGATCGGCGAGCCGGTCCTGACGGTCATCATGGTGACGGTGGGGCTCTCGTTCTTCTTCAAGGGCACGCTCGAGTTCATCTGGGGCACCGACACGCGGGTGTTCACACCGCCCGTCTTCTCGATCGAGCCGATCCGGATCGGACCGCTGATCATCGGTTCGGTGTATCTCTGGAGCTTCGTCGCGGCGATCATCCTGCTGGTGATCTTTGTGTGTTTCTTCAAGTACACCCGCTGGGGGCTCGCCATGCAGGCCACCGCTGACGACGAGATGGCGGCCCTCTCGCTGGGGGTGAGCGCCCGTTATGTCTACGCCGCGGCCTGGGCCATCGCCTTCATGGCCGCCGGGGTCGGCGGGACCTTGCTTGGCAACATCAACGGGTTGAACATTTCGGTCGCCTACCTCGGGCTGCTGGTGCTGCCGGTCGTAGTGCTGGGGGGGCTGAACTCGGTGCCCGGTGCGATCCTGGGCGGTATTATCATCGGGGTGCTCCAGAATTTCTGCGGGGCCTACCTGGACCAGTACTTCCCCGGCGGGGTCAAGGAGGTCGCCCCTTTCGCCTTCATGGTGGTTTTCCTGCTCTGGAAACCTTACGGGATCTGGGGCTGGGAGAGGATAGAACGCGTGTGAAGTGCCTAAAGTGACTAAAGTGCCTAAAATTACAGGATGGCGTTCAGAAGCAACAAGTTGGATCCTCTTGAAAAAAATTACGGAGTAATTTTATGTCGACCACGTTTCTGCCCTGCGGGGAGTACCACCAGAACTACCACGAAGACCACGCCTGGTGGCAGACCAAGTTCATCAAGGCCAAGATGGTCGCGCTCATGCTGGTGCTGTTCGTCGGGATCCCGCTTGTGGCCGACGAATACTGGCTCTCCGTCTGCAACCAGGTGGGCTACACCGTGCTCGGCGCCATGGGGGTGCAGCTCTTGATCGGCTTCTGCGGCCAGGTCACCCTGGGGCACGCGGCTTTCCTGGCGGTGGGCGCCTACACCAGCACCCTGCTGGTCCTCGAGTTCCCGTGGCCGAAGCTGTTCATCGACGCGGGGCTGGCCTACCCCATCAGCATTTTTGTGGCCGCCATCGTGGCCGGCATCTGGTGCGTGCTCTTCGGGCTGCCCTCGGCCAAGGTCAAAGGGTTTTACCTGATCCTGACCTCCATGGCGGCCCAGTTCATCACGGTTGATTTCATCATTACCCAGTACATCAGCCAGATCGGGGGGCGCGGCCAGGCCTTTTCGCTGCCGGTCGGCACCATCAAGATCGGGCCCTGGGTGATCGACAGCGACTTGAAGGTTTACTTCATGATGCTCGTCCTGGTGATTGTGATCGTGGCCGGTGTGTTGAACCTGCTGCGTTCGCGGGTCGGCCGGGCCTGGGTGGCCATCCGCGACAACGACATCTCCGCCGAGGTCATGGGGATCAATGTGGTGCAGTACAAGCTGATCGCCTTTTTCGTGGCCGGTTTCATCGGCGGGGTCGCCGGCGCCTTCTGGATCAGCAACCTTGCGGCCATCAGCCCGGAGCATTTCCCCTGGTTCTGGTCTCTGTGGCTGGTGGGCGTCATCCTGATCGGCGGGGTCGGCTCGATCCACGGCACCATCTTCGGTTCTATCTTCATGGTGGTGGTGATGGAGTTGCTGCAGATGGCCGTTATTCCCCTGGCCTCCAGCTACCCCAAGCTGCTGATGGATTTTCTCTTCATCAAGGAGGCTGCCTTCGGCCTGGCCATCTGCGCCTTTATGATCTTCGAGCCGAACGGGCTGGCCTACCGCTGGTGGCAAACCAAGAATTACTTCAACCTGTGGCCTTTTTCCTATTAGGAACAGGGGTTCCTGAGCCCAACCGCCCAACAGGTTGCGTCAACCCTTTCTTCAACCGAGAGGAGGGCAGAATGAAGGCAAGAGCATTGGTAGTGGTGATGGCAGTCATGATGACGGCCGGGTTCGCGTCGAGCGTGTCGGCGGCGGATGTGGTGATCGGTGCGCTCAACGACATGACGGGTGCGACCTCGGATGTGGGCAAGGACTATGCCCTGGGAATTGCCGAGGCGGTCAACTACTGCAACGACAACGGCGGGATCAACGGCAAGAAGATCAAGCTGCTCCAGTTCGATTACGGCTACCGGGTTCCGGAGGCCCTCACCAAGTACAAGCTTTTCCGGCGCATGGGGGCTGTGGCGGTACAGGGATGGGGCACCGGCGACACCGAGGCCCTCGCTCCGACCGTGACCCAGGACAAGATGCCCTACGTTTCGGCCTCTTACTCCGGTCACTTGGCCAACCCCGCAAAGACCCCTTACAACCTCTTCGCGGCGACCGACTACTCGAGCAACGCCCGGGCCACCCTCACAGCCTGGTTCGATACCCGCTGGCCGAAGCACGCCGATTTCGGCAAGCGCAAACCGCGCATGGCCTGCTCCTATATGTTCGCCTCGCCTTACGCCAGCGCGCCGATCAAGGCCATCAAGGACCAGGCGACCCTGCTCGGCTTCGATATCGGTCCGGACCAGGACGTATCGCTCTTCGCGGTCGATGCCAAGAGCCAGGTCCTGAGCCTCAAGGACTTCAAACCGGACGTTCTCTGGCACGGCAACACCACCATGTCGGTTTCGGCCACCATGCGCGATGCCTATGCCCTGGGCCTGGGGGCGGACCACATCATCAATCTGTGGGGCTTCGATGAAAACCTGCCGCGCCTGGCCGACAAGGCGGCCGAAGGGGCCATGGCGGCCACCGTCAACGCCTTTTATGGTGAAGAAGGTATTCCGATGATGCCCACGGTGGTGGAGTATGCAAAGAAATTCAACCCCGGTGTGCCCCAGGAGAAGCGCCTGAGCCGCACGGTCCAAGGGTGGTCCAACGTGCTGGCCTTATGGGAAGCGATGAAGCGGGCCGACAAGGCCGGCGCGCTGACCGGGGAGTCGATCCTCAAGCAGGGGTTTCATACGATGAAGGATTTCGACCTCGGCTTGGGCGGCGCCAAGCTGACCTACACCGACAAGGACCATCGGGTTTCGGGTCAGGTGCCGGTCTACGAGTACAAGAACGGCAAGTTCCAGCGCGTGGCGGTCGTGGATCTGAAGGGCCGCTGGCCGGACAAGTGGCAGTCCTGGCTGGGCTGGTGACGTTTGAAGTGACTTTCCCCGAGGAGGTCGGGTAGCCTTGGAGTCGACAAACAGCATTCTCAAGATCAACAACATCGAGGTAAAGTACCACGAGGTCATCCTGGTGATCAAAGGGGTCTCGATCGAGGTCCCCGAGGGCGGCATCGTGGCGCTGTTGGGCGCCAACGGGGCCGGCAAGAGCACCACTCTCAAGGCGATCTCAGGGCTTCTCAAGCACGAGGACGGGCAGGTGACCGACGGCTCGATCGAGTTCATGGGCCAGCGGATCGACCGGATGCCGCCGGAGAAGATCGCCAAGTTGGGCATCGTGCAGGTGATCGAGGGCCGCCGGGTCTTCGAGCACCTCACGGTGGAGGAAAACCTCAAGGTGGGTGCCCACATGCGCAAATTCGGCCGCTCCATCAAGGAGGGGCTGGAGATGGTCTACCACTACTTCCCGCGTCTGCGCCAGAAGCGCAGCGAGGTCGCCGGCTTCATCAGCGGCGGGGAGCAGCAGATGACGGTGGTGGGCCGGGCGCTGATGACGAGCCCCAAGCTCATCCTGCTGGATGAGCCCTCCATGGGGCTCGCGCCGCTCTTGATCCACGAGATCTTCAACATCATCACCCGCCTGAACCAGGAGGAGAAGATCTCGATCCTGCTCGTAGAGCAGAACGCCAAGCTGGCCCTGAACGTGGCACCCTATGCCTACGTGCTGGAAAGCGGCCGCATCGTCATGAACGACACGGCCGAGAAGCTGCGCGAGAACCCGGACATCAAGGACTTCTACCTTGGCATGACCGACCTCGGGGGACGCAAGAGTTTCCGCGACGTGAAGCACTACAAACGCCGTAAACGATGGCTTACCTAAATAAACTTTGAAGGACAGGAGAGAGTGCCATGAGAAAGCAATCGCTCTTCATGATCTTTATAAGCTTCGTGGCCGTGGCTGCTTTGCTGACAGGCTGCGCCGGGACGCAAAAGGCGAGCGAGTCCAGTTTCAAAACGCCCGCCGTCACCCTGAACCGGGCCGAAGTTCCTAGCTACTTCGGCTATTGGTTCTACAACAACAAGGTCCAGCCGACCCTGCCGGCCAGCGCCAAGCCCGGCAACAACGGGGCTCCGCTGATCTATGCCTTCGTCTTCGACATCAAGAACCCCAACGACTTCCCGGTTCTGATGAACAATCTGAAGTTCACGGTGGCCCTGGATGGTTTCGACCTTAACACCGTCGGCTCCCAGGACGACACCTGGGTCCCGGCCGGCATGACCACCCAGCTGCGCGTGCCCTGTGTCTTCGGCCCGTTCGAGGCCTTCATGAGCCTGGGGGTGGTCGGTGGAACCCAGCTGCAGAAAATGGGCAAGAAACCCTGGGACATGATCGAAAAATGGTGGACGACCGCACCGGATTTTTCCTTTCCGGTCGAAGTACGGGAAGGCTCCGCCGTGTTCAAGGCGGACGGGATCACCAAGGTTGCAGCGTTCAAGGCCAAGTACCCGTAAGCTGCTGAACCGTTCGAATCGGCAGCCGCCTCCGGGCCCATGCGGTTCGCAGGCGGCTGACCAGAACCATTTCCCGTAGCCCAAATCCGTTTACGGTACCCGACCCACGCTCACCCGGCAGTGGGACACGAGGGGTGTTTTCCCGGCCCCCGCTGCTGCCGAAACCCAGGCGGTGAGGCCATGGCGCTGCACGACTACACCTTCTACGACCTGATCAACCGCAATGCGGTCTGTTTTAAAAATCAGCCGGCATGGTTCGAGGCCGACGACCGGCGCACGATGTCTTTCGGGGAAATCAAGCATCACGTCGACCGGCTGGCGGCCGGGCTCCAGAAGGCGGGGGTGACCAAGGGCGACCGGATCGGCATTCTCGGCAAGAACAGCCTCGAGTATTTCCTGCTTTACGGGGCGGCATCCGCCATCGGCGCCATTCTGCTTCCGGTCAACTGGCGTTTATCGGCGGAAGAGGTGGTCTTCAACCTGAACGACTGCACGCCGAAGCTTCTGTTCGCCGACCCCGAGTATCAGCCGCTGATCGATGCTGCCCGCGGCCGCCTGCTCTCGGTCGAGAGATGTTTCAACCTTAAGCCGCCGGGGGGCGGGTTCGACGATTTCACCGCCCTGACCGACACGGGGGCCGAGTTCACCCCGGCCGAGGTGGCCGACGAGGACGGGCTTGTCATCATCCACACCGCCGCCGTGGCCGGACGGCCCCGGGGCGCTCTCCTGACCCAGCGCAATCTCATCAGCGCCGACGTCCACCTGAACCTGCTCATGCACCTTACGCCGGCAGACGTGCACCTGAACCTGTTGCCGCTTTTCCACGTGGGCGGCCTGTTCATGGCGACCATGGCTTTTCACGCCGGTGCGCTCAACGTGAACATGAGCAAATTCGACGCCAGCCGTGCGGTCGAGCTGATCGAGGAAAAGCGCGTGACGGTCCTGTTCGACTTCTCGCCCATTCTCGGCAGCATTTTAGAAGAGCAAGGGAAAACCGACAGGAAGATCGACTCGCTCAAGCACGTCATCGGCATCGAGGCAGCCGACGCCATCGAGAAATACCAGAAGCTGACCGGCGGCACCTTCTACGTCCTGTATGGCCAGACCGAGACCTCCGCTATCGCCACGCTCGGCCGCTACAGCGACCGTCCCGGTTCGGCCGGCCGCACCATCGCCCTGGCCGATGTAAAGCTGGTGGACGAGAACGACCACGGGGTAGCACCCGGTGCGGTCGGCGAGATCGCCGTCAAAGGCCCCATGGTGTTCAACCGCTACTGGGGGTTGCCCGAAGACACGGCCTATGCCTTCCGCGGCGGCTGGCACCACACCGGCGACATGGGACGCTTCGATGCGGACGGGTTTCTTTTTTACGCCGGCCGCAAGCCGGAAAAGGAGCTGATCAAGCCGGGCGGCGAGAACGTCTACCCGGCCGAGGTGGAGCGGGCAATCCTGGAGCACCCGGCGGTGGAGATGACCGTGGTCTTCGGGGTGCCCGACCCCAAGTGGAAGGAGGGGATCAAGGCCGTTTGCCGGCTCAAAACCGGAAAGTCCCTGACGGCCCAGGAACTCTCCCGATTTGTCGGCGAGCGCATCGCCAGCTTCAAAAAACCTCAGCATGTCGAGTTCGTGGCGGAGATGCCGCTTTTGGCAAACGGCCTGCCCGACCGGGCAAAGGTGAAGGAAATATTCGGCGGCAAGCTTTCCTAATGGCGCTATGCACAATCATTGCGCCGGCCGAGCAGGCCGAGGATGACCGGGGCTACTTTTCCTTCCAAACCGGTCTGCGCTTTTCAAAAAAGGCTTGAACCCCCTCCTTGGCGTCTTCAGTGGTGCACAAGCGCGCGAACGCCTCGTTCATGAATGCGAACTGCCGCTCGTAGTCCATGTCCTCGGAGAGGTAAAACCCGCTTTTGGCGATTTGCACCGCAATGGGGCTTTTCTGCGCAAGCTCCTCGGCCCATCGGCGGGCTTCGGTTTCGAGCTCACCGGCCGGCACGGTCCTGTTGATCAAACCTGCGGTCAGGGCTTCGGCAGCGCCGATTAAATTGCCGTAGAGCAGGAGTTCCAGGGCTTTTTTGCGCCCGACCGACCGGGCCACCGGCAGCACGGGCCCGACGCAGTTCAACCCAACGTTGATGGCGGTCAGCCCCATGCGCGCGTTTTCAGCCGCGATGGCCAGGTCGGCCGCCGCCACCAGCCCCATCCCGTTGGCGGCTGCCACCCCGTGGACCTGGGCGATCACCGGCTTTTTCATCCGCGCGATCACCACCAGCGGCCGCTCCATGCGTTCGATCCACTCGCGGTATCCCATTGCGGTTTTGCCGGCCAACTCCTTCACGTCGATCCCGGCGCAGAAGCTCTTGCCGGCACCTTTCAGCAGGATGACACGCACGGCATCTTCACTCTCCAGATCCATCAGGCAGCGGTAAAGTTCGTCCGCCATCTGACTATCTAAAGCGTTCAACGCCTCGGGCCGGTTGAGCGTCACCTCGGCCACGTGCTTCGGGCTGATCTCAACCAACAGTTTCTGGTAATTCATCTCAAACACCTCCTGAAGGGCTGGGAAGATAGACGGTTATTATGCGGAGAGGCTGGGCAGCAGGGACGATAGAAGGATAGGAGCCTATGGGGCTTAGAAAGGTCATTGCGTCATCTTATCCTTTCAGCCTCCTATCTTTCTGGCCTCCCAGCCTATTTAAATATCTTCGCCGCCAGGTCGATGTCCTCCGGGCAGAAGACGAACAGGCACTTGGCCTCGGGGCCGGCCACGGACCCGTAGACGTAATTGATGTTGATGCCCTCCTGGCCGAACTTGTTGGTGATCGCGGCCAGCTCGCCGGGGCGGTTTTCCAGGTTGAGGGCAATGACCGGCATGAGGTCGAAGAGGTAGTCGTTTTCCGAGAGCAGCCCCACGGCCTTGTCGGTGTTGTCGGTCAGCATGCGGATCAGCGCAAACTCGGCCGAGTCCTTGCGCATGGAGTTGTAGCTTGCGGCCGAAGCGATGCGCTGCAGGGACTTGCCCCGGTTCTGGAAGAGCTGCTGGACATAGGCCGAGGCGTCCTGGATCATGAGCGCGTCGATGTTGACGCCGTTCCCGCCGAACAGCGCCGCCAGCCGCCCCAGCTCGCCCGGGACATTTTTCAGAAACAAGGATATTTCGGTGCGTACCATGGTGGTCTCCTGCTGTTGGCATTCATATTAATCGTTTCATACATATCAAGACGCTCTCCGAAAATCCCTTTTATCCTCCCCTTTCCAAGGGAGGGATCCCCCCTCTCTGGCAAAGAGGGGCAGGGGAGATTTTACAGAACGTGTCAATTCAATTTCGAGACCGTTAATAACTAGGTTTCGCTGAGCCCCGCGCCGCAGGCGCGGGGCGCAGCG
>JBGSTS010000155.1:0-20388 GCA_041736435.1 Desulfobacterales bacterium
CGCGCCTGCCTGCAGTCGAAGCTGGTCTCCTTCGGGGCACGGGCGCTCCTCGAGCGCGCCCGGGACCTCTCCGCGAAAGCCGTGCTCGAATGGATGCGCTCGGCCCCGGCCCCGCGCGCCGTAAAACTGAGTGTCGCCGTCGATGCCGGCGGCGATCTGGAAATTGCTTCCATCTGAACTGAAAGGAGGCTTCATGAGCAAGCAGATCTATCCTGTCTGGAACGAGGAGCTCTTCAACAAGGCCGGCCCGAGCGATTTGATCGAGCTCAGGCCGGTGCCGGGGTTCCATTCGCTGTTTTTCAAGAAATCGGATTTGGAGCAGATCGTGTACGCTCTCGTGTCAAAGGAGTACTGCCACATCTCCGGGCCGACCGGCACGGCCAAGACCTCGCTGATCGAGGCGCTCTACCGGGTACCGGAAAACTTCTTGGCGCTGTGCAAAGCGCTGGACTTTCCGAAAAAGCCGCTCCAGATCTACCCCATCCAAGTGCTCGTCTTCGAAACGCCCGGCGAGCTGTACATGCGCCGCGCCCTCGAAAACGGCGCCACCTTCGACGAGAAAAGCGCCCTGGTAAGGGCCCTGGAGGAGGCCATCGGGCATGGCCGGTCCCATCACACCGCGATTTGGCTGCGCGAGCTCGGCCGCGTGCACTCCTCGAGCGTCCAGGGGGGGCTGCTTGACATGATGTACCCCGGCGACATCACTCTGCCCGACGGCTCGCGCCTGGACGGCAGCGGCATCTCCTGGATCGCCGACAGCAACTATCAGGCGGAGGGCGATGCGACCCACACCCTGGTCGTCTTCGACGCCGCCCTCAAGCGGCGGTTCTGCATCAACGTGACGCTGGACTACCTGCCGCTGGTCCAGGAGAGCCTGGTAGTCCGGGAGATCCTGAAAAAGGAAAAACCGCGCGGCTACCAGAGGGCCGACGAGGAGCTTATCGACAAAGTGGTCCTGCTGGGGGACGCCATCCGCCGCCAGCGCGCCGAGGGCAACCTGCACTCCGCCCCACCGCCCACGATCAGTGGCTATTTGGCCTTCATGCGCATGGCGATCCGGCTGCGCCACCTCAGCCTCCAGCAGGTGGCCATGGCCACCCTGCTCGGCCACTGCAGCCGGGAGGATTCCAAGCAGGCCGCCGCCGTCCTGAACGAGGTCTTCGGGCTGCAAGCCGTCGAGGCGGACGATACGGCCATGGGGGTGAACCTCTTTTGAGCGAGGAATGAATCATGGATCACAGTTTTCATTACCCTGCGGGCCACAGCTACCGATCCTATCGCCGTCGGTCGAAAGCCGACTGGGCCGGCATCAGCCGCAACGACGCCTACAAGCTCAACCTCGAGTGGGACTACCGCATCCAGGCACAGCGCCTGTTCTATCAGGCGTGCAAACAAGCGCAGCTGGCCGTGGCACGCCAGGTCAACCCGGTGCTCGACTCGAGCTTCGCCCCCAAGGTGAAGCCCCAGATCGGCGCGGCCTACACCAACTACCCGGCGAGCCTGGCGGTGCCCGCATGCATCGGCCACACGGCCTTTCTAGAGTACCAGCAATGGATGAAGGAAAAAATTCTCATCACCTGTTTGGCCGACTACCTCAAAAACCCGTCCGAAGCCGACGACGTCCGCATCAACCCCGAGGCCTACCGCCACCTGGTGCAGACCGTGGCCGAGACCGTGCAAACGCGGCTGCTTCTGGAATCGCTCAGCCGCCTGCCGCCCGCAGCCACGGTCGAGACCGCTCGGCTGTATCTGGCGAGCCAGCAGAGCCTGCGCTTCGAGTCGCTGCCGGAAATTCTGCGCGCGGTGGTGCTCTTCGGCGATGTCCTGCCAGACTGGCGCGGGCGCCTCCTGCACCCCTTGACCGTTGCGCTACTGAAAACGGCCGCCGATGCCAGTGCCCCTTTCTTGGCGCGCCTGCGGCACACCAAGCCCCATCTGCTGCTCGAGGAGGGGGTCGCTTGGGTCAAGGCGCTCAGCCGGCGTTTGTCGAAATACCTGCCGGAACCGTCGCCGCAGATGAATCAGGCGAATGCCCCCTCCGGGGGTGGAGATTCCCAATCCAAAGAGCAGGTGCCGAAGCCCGAAGATCGAGGGCGGCGGTTCAACCCGTTTGCGCCGCTCGCCCCCCCGCTAAACTCCAACCGCGCCCCCACCCTGCTCGAAGAGCCGAGCCCGATGCGGCAGTTCGTCCAGGGGCTTGCTTCCGGCCGCGGCTCCGCTTCGGGGGATATGCTGGAAGCCGCACCCGTACACGGTGCCCAGGGCCAGCCCGACCCTTTGGCGCAGCTGGTCAATGAATTCGTCCAGACGCTCCAGCAGGCCGGTGGGCAGACGCAACAGTTTCAGGACCTGCGCTCGGATCTCATCGAGCAGGCGGCCCGCAGCGGCGGGTTCAAGGAGGGCCCGCTGCAGGGCAACCCGGCCGACGGCCACAGCGTGAAGGTGCCCTTCGCCGACGGCCGCGAAGCCGGAGGCGAGATCTTCGATCGGCCGGTGGAGCTCTCCGACGACTTCTCGGGCTACGAAAACCTCCAGCGCGAGGCCCAGGCCGTGACCGAGGATCTGCGCCGCACCCTCTACCCCAATTTCACCCAGGTCCCGGAGACCGAGCGGCTGAGGACCACCGGCTCGCTCGATCCCGCTCGCCTGCCGCTGGCCGACGTGGTCTCCGCCGTCTTCCGGCGCTACAAGGTCTGCGAGCAGGCCGATAAGCGCGGCCGCCCGGTGCTGCTGGTGGCCTGCGACGGGTCCGGCTCCCTGAACAGCTCTCAGATCCATATGCTGAAGATCCTCTGCTGCGCCTGGCTGATGGCGACGGTGGGTAAAGCGATCCAGGTGCTGGCCGGCCTCTACCACAGCGGCAGCATCCGCCAGGGCCTGAGCGGACCCCTGGTGCAATGGATCTACCACCCGCGCAAGACCCCGGCCACCGGGCGGAGGGACGCCGCCCGGGCCCTGCTGTCGCTGCCGAACTCCGGCACGGGGGCCCAGTCCGACGCCCTCTCGCTTGCCTTCATGCTGGACGAGGCCGCAACGCTGGCGGCCGGGCGCCGGATCTATCTGATCCTGCTGACGGACTGCGCCTGGAACATCAGCTTCAACCTGGGAAAGTCCGGCAAGGAGGAGGTCGCTTCCTACCTCCAGGGCGCCTACGAACGCCTGGGCGACAAGCTCCACGTTACGCTAGTGGCCCTCGGGGTCGCAGGGCTGACGGACTTCGAGAACCTGCTCGACAAGGTGATCACTGTCTCCAACAATGAATTGAAAGACCCTTCCGCGGTCGCCGCCAAAATCGGCCTCTACGTGGCCGCCTGCATGAAGGAGCAGCGGCGCCTGATCGCCCGCAAATGAGAGGAGGCAATCATGATCAAAGGACCCTCCGACAGTTCCTCCGGCTCCTGGTACCGCGGCGGCGGCTTCGACCGCGGCGGCCGTGATTTCGACGACCTGGACTGGCCGGCACGCCGCATGACCCGCCCGGTGTTCGAAGACGCCCTTGCTCCGCTGACCGAGCGGCTTCAGGCCTACGATGAAAAACGGATCGATCTCGAGACCCGCTCCCTGACCGCGGCCGCCCTCATTTCGACCATGGAGCTTCTCAAGGAGCACTTCGTGGTCGAGGTGCTCGGCCGGCGCAATAAAATGGCGCTGGTGGACCAGGCCGCGGTGCGCGAGTTCCTGCGGGGGTTGTGGGACTATGAATGTCGCCTGGAAATCCGCATCGCCCCCTCAGGGATGCCGCTCTACTACGTGCCGCGTATCTGGCACGACTATGACGCTCCCTACAGCCTGGTGCTCGAGGACGCCTACCTCAGCCCCGGTTACCCGATCACCGATGAGCGGTTCGTCAAGATCATGTGGGGCGGCCATGAGCTCTACTTCATCCGCCTCTCGCCGCTGCGCGCGGCCCTGCTCGAGGGCCGCGGCCCGGCGGAGGATCCGAAGGCCCAGGACGAGGCCGACGCAATGCTGCGCAAAGTGGGCCGCCTGGTGTTCCAGGCCTGCTGGCACGAGGACCAATATGTGGGCATGGCGGCCGCCGGGCTCTTCGACCTTATCCATTTCCGCCGCGCCGTCGAGCTGCTCTACCTGTGTCTGACCGCCGAGCTGTGTGAGCTGCGCAGCGCCGTCGACGAGGCCATGCTGGGGTTCTTCCGATCGGTCTACCCCCAGCCTGTCATAGCGGCCTTTCTTAAGCGACTGGTCCGCCTCGACGGCAGGACCCTGGCAGAAGTGCCCCAGGCTGCACTCAAGCTCTTTCCCAAGCTTTCCCAGACCTTCAGCCGCTTTCTGGCGGTGGAGCTGCCCTGGGGCCGCAAGCAGGCGCTCGTGCCTCTTTACAAGCTGCTCTTCGCCAATTTCTCCCGCCTGGACCACGTGCGCGGGGCCATCACCGAAAAGGACGAACTCCGGCTGGCGGCCGAGGTGCTGGAAAAACAGTCCCAGGCCGTAATCCAGGCGCTGTTGGCCGAGCCAGGGGATGCAGGCACGTGGCCTAAGTCGGCCCTGGAACCACTCGGAGTTGTGAACGGATAGATGCGAGGATGCCATGGGAAACCGGATACGGAAAAGGGTCGTTGCTCTCGCCTTTGAGGGCTTCCACCCGCGGCTGTGGGTGCTGGCCTTCATCGCGCTGGTGTTCATCAGCATTGCCTGGCTCGACATCACGCGGCCGCCGCCCATTCGGCCGCCGCGTTTCTCGTTAAACGATCTGCTCGAGGAAACCGAAAGAGAGCTTGATTCTCCCAAGAGCGAACGCGCCCCGCTTTTCACCAGCAACTATTCGAGCACGCTGCCCGAGGGCGTGACACGGGAGATCGGCGAGTGCGTGCGCGTGGCGCACATCGATGTGGACGGCGACTTCCGCCGGGAACGCGTGTGCGTGCGGGTCGCCACCTATGAAGTCGGGGGCGGTCCACCCCGTGAAGCGCTGCTTGTGGACATCCACAAGGGCAGCGAGTGGCTCCTGCGCCAGGAGCTATCGGGTGAACCGATCCGCACCGAGCGCGTGCTCCTTCTGCGGGATTTCGACATGGACGGCAGCGCGGAACTCGTCACGCAGCTTGCCTCTAATCCGGAGCGCCCCGACGCCGACGTCGGCCGGATCTACAAGTTCGACGGCTACGCTTTCGTGGAAGCCCTGAACATTTTCGGCTTGCCCCCACAGGATGCGTCGGTGGTTTTCTTCCTGCGCCACCTGCCCGAAGTCCAGGCGGACATCAACGCGCGCTACATCGAGGAGACCGGTAGCGAGGATCTGTGCGTGGACCCCGGCGATGAGGGCGACTGCTTCGCGGGGTCGCCCTGGTTGCTCGACTCCAACGGCGACGGCCGCCTGGAACTGGTCCAACTGCTGGAGCCGCCCGGCGGCGGGGATGCCTCCAAAGCCGGCCCGTTCCGCCTGTTCGTGAAGGAATTCCGACGCCGCAGCACGGAAGGCCGTAGCCGCTTCCATTCGATCGGGCCGGTGTCAAAAGACCCAATGGCCGGAACAATCCTATTTCAACGCTCTACCGAAGGCCGCCCGCTGCTGTTAGCATCATTCACCCCCCCCGGTGACAAGGCCGCCGCGGGGGCCTTGTCCGGTTTCGAGATCTCCGGAACCGGCCTCAGGAAAGCCGCCGGCATCGGCGGCTTTAAATCAATTGAAGGTTCAATGCCCCTGGGCCTGGTCGACACCAAGGAAGCTTTGAAAACGCGTTAGAGGAAAATGCCGTCTGCATTCGTTCGTCTGATTCATCCGTGGACCAGGGATGCCGCAATCGCAAATGAAAAAGCTCCGGGAATTAGAAGCTGAAGTTACATCAACGCGATCTGACCTCCCCTTCCGCGAACGGTAGGGGCCGGACAGAAGGTTTCTTGTCAAAAACCACCAGATGATGGGGTGATGATGCAACCGAAACTGATGATTATGGCGGGAATTCTACTGGCGGCGGTGAGCGCTGCGGGGCTCTGGTGGCAGGCTGAGAAAAAACGCATCTTCGCCATCCCGGTTGCTGAGCAGGACGATCAGCTGACAGCCTTCAACGAACCCGAAGCGGAGGAGCCGGAGGCCGTGGCCGAGAACGTCGTCAGCTTCGGCTGTGGGAAGGATTATCTTGAGGTTGAACGCTGCACCGGAGAATGCAGCCGCACGGTGTGGGCGGATTTCGACGGCGACGGCAGCGCCGAAAAACTCTGCGCGAGCGAGGTCTGGATCCAGAATCGCCTTTGCCGGACACCCCTCCACAGGCTGCAGGTGGACCTCTACAAAGGGCAAAGGTGGCTGCTGCACCAGCAGCTCAATCCGGGGGTCTTCTGGGCGGAGCGCTTCCATCTCGTGAAAGACCTGGACGGCGACGGCCGGGCCGAGCTCGTTACCCGGATAGAGCTGAGCCCGGACTGCTCGGGCTGCACCGCCTATTGCATCTATGTCTTTGACGGAGAGGGCTTCTTCGAGGCGCTGAACCTTTTCGGAGTCAGCCCCCACTCCCCCCAGGTGGCGCGTGTGCTGCGCGACTATTCCGAAATTCAAACCCACATCGAAAGCCGCTGCCGCGCCGCCACCAAGAGAGGAAACCCCGGCGGAGGGGGGGATGACCCCGCCGCCTGCGCCTCAGGCTCGAGCTGGCTGCTCGATTCCGATGGCGACGGCCGGGTGGAAATCGTGCAGCTCCTCAATGCGCCGGCGGGCGATTATTTGCTGGAATCGAAGTGGTATCGATTATTGGTGATGGAGTTGGGCCAAACGCAGGCCACAAGCCCCTATCGCTTCCACCCCCTGGAGATGGAGGGGGGCTGGGGCTATGTCAGGCTGCTCGGCTTTCTCAAGACCCGCTCCGGTCGCTTGCACGCCCTGATCAATTTCGCCCATCCCGGGACCAGCACCGCCTATCCGATTCTCAAGGTTTTCGAAATCAGGGGTCTGGGCCTGAAGCAGGTCGGCGAACTCTACGGCTTTTATGAGCACGCGGTGCCGGACCGGCTAAGAGACGGCGACCAGGACGGCAACACCGAGATCATCCACGTGGTCTCCGATTACTGGCCGCCGGGCAAATCCCACGCCGAGGTCATCCTGAACTATGAGATCATGACCTACACGGGTGGCCAATACGTCCCGGCTGGCCCTGAGATCAGCGAAATGGTGGACATGCGTGATAATGACGAAAAGGATGAGTAAAAAAGATCGTCTCTTCAGCTTTCACCGCGGAGGCACAAAGGGCGCAGAGACTTTAAGATTTGCCCTTGCCGGTGAGAGGCCGGCAAAGGCAAAAGTTACAGCTGATATGCGGCAGGATATGTTGTGCTACCTGCAGGCCGAGCAGTTTTTCGAGCCGCCGCCTCTCACGGCGGCTCGAAAAGAATCGTTCCCCTCTGTGTCCTCGGTGCCTCGAGCGCAGCGGGCGGTGAGTTGAATCATTTTTCAGCACGTTGATAGGTTTTTGGCTTTAGTCCTGCATCAACAGATGCATGAAGAAGGAGGGGGAAGATGAAAAGCCGATTGCAAGGCTTTCACCTGGGATTTACTCTTGCTTTGTGTGTTCTGACAGCCTTCAATGTAGGCTGCGACAGCGGCGGAGGCGGCCGCAGCGAAAACAGTGCGGGCCCTAACCCTTCCATTGCCTACCAGGTTTACGGGCTGAACTTCGGGCCCTACGAAGACGGCCAAGACCCCAACCAGGGCGCGGTGGTCAGCGCCGAGCAGATCGAACGGCGCATGCGTACGATCGCCCCCTACACCCGATGGGTACGCACCTTCGGCTGCACCCGCGGTTTAGAGCATGCCGGGGCTGTCGCCCGCCGCCTTCAGCTCAAGATCGCTATGGGCGCCTGGGTCAGCGCCGACCCGGCGGCAAACGAAGCCGAAATGGAAAACCTGATCCACGAGGCGCAAAGCGGCAACGTGGATTTGGCGATCATCGGCACCGAAGTGCTGTTCCGCGGCGACCTGCCGCCTGCAGAGCTGATCGCCTACATCCGGCGGTTCCGGCTGGAGGTGCCGAACGTGCCGGTGACCACCGCCGACACCTATTTAGATCTGCTCGAAAACCCCGCCGTGATGGCCGAGTGCGACGTGATCCTGGCGAACTATTATCCCTACTGGGAAGGAGTGGACGTGAACGACGCCATCGCGTGGCTGCACGCACGTCACCTGCGTCTGGTAGCGGCCGCCTCCGGCAAGGAGGTGCTGGTTTCAGAGACCGGCTGGCCCAACGCCGGCGATGCCATTGCCGATGCCGCTCCCTCGCCTGAGAACGCTGCATTCTACTTCAGGAACTTCGTTGCGTGGGCCCGCGCCGAGGGGGTCGATTTTTTCTACTTCGAGGCCTACGACGAGAGCTGGAAGTCCGCCGACGAGGGCCCCCAGGGGGCGCACTGGGGCTTGTGGACGAAAGACGGGCTCCTGAAACCGGGCATGCAGGCGGTCTTCGATGGCGAGACCGTAGCGGACAACTGGACCTGCATGGACATCCCGGGCGGAACTGGAACCCCGGCCATCGAACTGACCGTAGTGCCGCCGATCGGCTCCTCGGTCGATTTGCGGGGACAGGTATGGCACGTTGCTCCCGCTGATTACGGCATGGCTGTTTACATCAAGGTGCTCGGCGGCTGGTGGACCAAACCGTTATGGAACGACCCGGTCACCTCGATCAACTGCGACGGTTCCTGGATCTGCGACATCACCACCGGAGGCGAGGATACCCAGGCCACGGACATTGCAGTTTTCCTGATCCCGCTGACCTACACGCCGCCGGCAGCCACCTGGGCGGGCGTTCTGCCGGCCGAGCTTTTCACGAATAGTGCGGCGACCATCCGTGTAACTAGAAATGAATCTTGATTCGCATTGTGTCTTCATAAGTTTTAGGATAAAGTTGCTTTCCAAGTAGACACATCAATGTCACGGTGAACATTCGGCGTATTCAAATCCAATCGCTTATTCTACCGGCAATGGCTCCAGGCCCTTTCACAGCTCGGCATCGGAATCAAAAAGAAAGGCTGTAACCGGAGTCTTGATTCAACGGGCTGAGATGGGGGATCAAAAAACATTATTTCTTCCAGTCTTCACTTTCTATCGTTCTCGCACTGGGTCAAGAACGCTTTGAGATAGCAGCTTGAAAACTAAGATTTTCGTTCTCACAATGGTAATTCTCCTAATCAGCGCAAACACGCTTTCCTATGCCTTGGATCCCACTGAAGGCAATATGATGCATTCGGATGTAGTGCGCCTTTTCCGCGAGAAAAAATACGACGAGGCCCTGGGTAAATCGTTGGCGCTAATGAAATATGCTCAAGACCACTTCGGTTACCTCCATGAAAACACTGCGGTCGCCTATGAACTTACAGCGATGATATATGAAAAAATCAACCATTTCCCCAATGCAGAGCGATTTTATTTAAAAGCGCTGTCTGTGCGGATAAAAAACGGTCAGCCTGCCAACCATGCACTGTTCCTTAATATGAATCATATCGGTCGATTTTATTTTATTCGAGGCGATTTCCTTGAAGCGGAGAGGTATCAACTGCAAGCACTTGCTACTTACAACTCTCTATCGCAACAGAACCCACGGATAATAACCGGACTGTACAATAACTTAGGATCGACTTACCACAAGCTTAACAACTACTCAAAAGCAGACCATTTTTTCTGGAAAACGATAGAATTGCACGAAGGTTCCAAGGAAAAGGATAGGAGGGAATACGCGATAGTTTGTAATAACTACGCACAATTAAACAGCGATTTTTTAAAGTTCGGAAAGGCAGAAACCTATTTTAAAAAAGGTTTAAGTTTTTTAAATGAAAATCAGCCGGAATACATCACTCTTCAAAACAACCTGGCTTTGCTTTACCAACGCACTTCCGAATATGCAAAATCTGAGGCGCTTTTTAGAAGCGCTGTTTCATTGTGTAAAAAAAATTACGGAATATTACACGCGTTTACGGCTACCAGTCTCAATAATTTAGGAAATCTCTACAGAATTACAGGGGCCTACCCACAGGCCAAAGAACTAATTGAGGAGGCACTTGGAATCCGAAAAACGCTTTTCGGCGATTCAGATCTTGCAACTCTGGAGAGTTCGAACAACTTGGCAGCGCTGTTTTTTGAGATTTCCAATTTTGGTATGTCGGAGATGTATTACACAGAGGTTCTTAAACATTTTAAAGAAAAAGATAAACAGAATGCTTTTCTTTACCGGCGAACGTTGGAAAATCTTGGCTTCTTGTATTTAGAAACAAATGATATCGACAAGGCGGAAGCCATTTTCCGTCAAACTGATGATCACATCGGATTGGGTCGATGTTTTCTGCAAAGGGGTGATTACCTCTCGGCAAAAAATTGGTTTGCCAATTCTGCAAGCATTCACGCTAAAAAGGGACTTGTTGAACTGACAATTGGAGACGCCATCGGCTATGGTTTGGCATGCGAAGGGCTAAACGAAATCACCGAAGCTAAAAAAGCCTTTGCCATGGCTATTGACCTGATTTCCAAAACAAACCAGAAGCTGAGTTTTGAATTAAGATCTCATTTGTATTCCGGAAGGGTCGGTCATGCCTTTTTCAGGCTCGATGCCTATGAAGGACTTATCCGGGTGATTCTGAAAATAGGGCTCCCCGGGCATTTTTTTGAAAGCCTTGAAATTGTGGAAAAAAACAAAAACAGAATTATTGTTGACATGCTAAGGAGCAGGGATTACTCGGAAGAAAAAAAAGACGACGACACCCTACTGTCCATGGATAAAGAATTTCAGTACAGGATTTTTTCACTGGAAAAGGAAATGATGGCTTTAGCCCAATGGGAAAGAAACGATGCCAAGGAAAGGATAAGGAATATTCAAGAAACGCTATGGCATGTTAAAGGAAATTATGAAAAATTCTTAAGAGATCTGAAAATGAATCAAAATAGCATCGGATTTTTTCTCAATTTTGAAATGCCTTCTTTGGAGAAGATCCAAGGTCGGTTGGAGGAACATGAGGCGATTATTACTTATTTTATCGGGAAAAAGGATACCTATGCCTGGGTAATCTCAAAAGACAATGTTCGGGTCAAACGCATTCACACTAATGAAAAAGAAATAGCAACAAGCATCAACGAGTTTTTTATTAAAACAGGCCTAAATAATATTAAACGTTCCGACCGAGGCATGTTGGTGCACGCTAACGTAGAAACCAGTTCAGACTACTCTCCTAAACAGGTCGGGGAGGATGCGTTTTTGGGATTGTCAAAAACAATTTTTGACTTTTTGTTAGCACCGATTTTGACAGGATTAGAAAAAAAGAAAATTATTATCGCCCCACATGGCGCCATGCATAAAATTCCTTTTGCGGCACTTTTTGACGGCGAAAGATTTCTGGTTGACAGGTACGAACTCGTTATTGTCCCATCCGTCTACATCCTAGAGTATCTCTCTGAGAAAAAGCACAACAAAAAACAGAACATCGTCGCTTTCGGAAATCCGAAGACAGGTTTTCCTGAATTGCAGCATGCAGAAGAAGAAATAAAAAAAATCTCATCGCTTTTTCCAACAAGTAAAACTCTAGTCCGTGAAAACGCCAATGAAAGCGAGATCAAAAACCTGCCGCCGATATGGGATGTAATTCACTTCGCGTGTCACGCGGAGTTCAGCGAAAAACAGCCTCTGCAATCAGGTCTTTTTCTGGCTGCTAAGGGTGGGGAGGACGGTTTTTTTCAGGTGCACGAAATATTCTCGCTCAAGCTTGGGCAGGTAAGCCTTGTCTCCCTTAGCGCTTGTGAAACCGGCTTAAGCCGGGTGGGTGGGGGTGACGACCTGATAGGCCTTGCGATCGCCTTCATGTACGCTGGGTCCCCCTCCATTTTAAGCACGTTGTGGAGTGTTGACGATCGTTCCACATCGCTCCTGATGGAACGCTTTTACGAAAACTGGGTGAAAAAAAACATGAGTAAATCAGCATCGCTGCGGGATGCGCAAATCTATCTAAGGAGCATGCCGGAGTACAGGAACCCGTTTTTCTGGGGTGCCTTTCAGTTGACGGGGCGGTGGGAGTAGTAACAGCTCACGCCATGCTTCTTACAACAGGCACGCAGGTGCACACCAGATTACATGAGCACCAGGAGTGCGAAGGGCAGCCCACATTGCTGGAGCAGCCGTAATTCGATGGACAGGTAGATACCGCAAGGCAACTACATACAGGTTCGCACGTGCATACCGATTCGCACTGGCAGACCATAGTCCACTCCCTGATGGTTACTTGTATCGGCTCGACCTCGGGGTCGGAAAGCAGCCGACGGATCTCCCCAGTGGCCTTGTCCCAGATGGCTGCTATACCATAGAAATCGCCGGATGCCATGTACACACTATCCGGTGAGAATGATACCGAACTGACGACGCTGGCGTGGTTCAAATAACTCACCACCGAGTTGGTAGGAATATTCCATAACGTCACTTTATTGCTCCAATCAGAAACGGCGATGGTATTGTCGTCCAGTGCAAAGTCGATATCCGTAATGCTGCTGTTGTCACCTAATAAGTATGAATTTGAAATTTCGCCGGTCAAGGCATCCAAAATGCAAATCAATTTTTTTAAAGAGGAATCTGTCCCTGCGGCCGCAAGTTTAACTCCGCGATGAGAAAACGATATGGCATTCGCCTCGAAACCGAACACCTTGTGTTTGGCGACAAGGCTTCCATCGTTGGCGTCAATGACGTGGATTTCCTTCCCCAACGATTCGCAGGAAGCCAGCAGCTGGCTGTCTGCGCTGAAAGACAGATCCAAAACGCGATTTGCGTGCTGGGTATAGCTGTAAATAAACCCGCCCGAGATGGTGTCCAGTACATGGATGTCGCTTCCGCCACACGCGAATTTTGTTCCGTCTGGGCTAAACGCCATGCTGTAAACGGTCTCATTATGCCCTTCATAGGCAAACAAAGTCTGTCCGTTCTGAGAGTCCCAGATTTTGGCGGTTTTGTCGCTCCCGCATGATGCAATCCGATTCCCGAAAGTGTCAAACGGTTCAAAGAGAATCTTTTCGATCTTGTAGCCCTTGTGCCCCGAATACTCTAATAGCAGCTGGCCGGTCGAAACGTCCCAAACCTTTGCGATGCCCTGGCTATCCGCGGTTACAAGCTTGGATCCGGAAGCATTGAAAGATAATGAAGTGACGTTGGATTTATGGGCCCTGTTTAAAAGCATGTAACCCGGCATCAGCCCGGTATCGGCGTCCCCGCTCCCACTTGTACCTCCACCGCCGGAGCACCCTTGCATCGAGATCAGCCCTGAGAGTCCCGCAAAGGCAGCCAAACCACTTTTGAGAAAACGTCTCCGGTTTATTCCTATGGTGTTTCTCGTAATGCCAACACCATACAGGCAGCAGCTGTTGCTGATTTCTGCCAATTGGATCGACTCCAACCTGTCGTCGGGGATTCTTGGCTTTAGCGTGGGCGGTTTCATGGCGTCCTCCGAGCTAGGATAGTGGTGGTTTAATAACAGACACGATGGACTCCCGCAGCAGATCTTTTGTTAGCTCCCGGTTGATTATGCAGCGCGGATTTTTCTGGTAATCATCTACAGTTTGGTAGATTAAGCTTTTGGCGGGACAATCTCCGGCACAGTGAGGGCTGCAGAAGCAGTCTCGACAAAAGGACCAGCGGCTCTCAATAAAACTGCGCCATTCTTTTAGTTTCTCGTTGTTGAAAAGGACCTTTTTGTGCCGGTGATCAATTCTTCCGAAAAAAAAGAAATAGGAGAGAGGGTTCGCCTTTTCTGTGATTTCATAGCAAGAGGTGACATCTCCATCTGGAGTGACGCAGAAAGATTTTCCGCTCAACGCTTGACAAAACATCCTATTAACGTTCTTCAACTGCGCGCCGGAGTAACACAACATGCCAGCCCTGTCTCCCAAACGCCTCTTCGCTTCACGGTATTGACCGATAAAATCCGAAGGGTCGATCGATTTCAGATGCCTATCAAGTGCACGGCCGGACAAAAAAACAGGCTCTACTTGAATTGCCTTGGGCTTGAATGTGTTGGCTATGAATTCGATTGAATCTGGAAGGGTGTCCACGATCTCTTGTGTGACGGTAGTCCGGATTCCATAGTTAAAACCTGCTGTGTCGAATCGTTTCAGGGTGGCATGCACCAAATCAAATGATTCCCCTCCGTTTGAAAGAGGTCGGTGGTAGTTTTGAACCGCTGGGGAGCCGTCCAATGATACGGTTACCCCATCCATATTCTGCACCAGCCATTTGGCGCAGGTTTTGCTCATTACCCCGTTGACTCCCGCCTCAATCTTCATTTCAATGCCAGTTTTCCTGGAGTGCTTTCGAATGTAGTGAACACATTTCTGCAGCAGCTTTATGGCAGTGGTTATCTCCCCGCCCCCATGAAAATGGGCATAGAGATTCTGACGCTTGCGGTTCAGGGCGTTTTGAAAAAGACCATCAATAGCCGTTTTGGCATACCCCCAGGGAAGGGTCTTCTTGGTTGCCCCTCCTCTTGAATAACAGTAAATGCAACGCATGTTGCAGGCGGTCGTCAGAAACAAGGATACACCTTCTGGGTCGAAGGAGCTGGCGAAGTCCTTACCCATCACTGCTTCGCGGGTGACACCCAACGTTCCTATAATGCCATATTGAGCCAGTTTTCCAATGATTTCTGGTTCTAATGAAGCATCCGGTTGTTTGCCTTTTTTGATATCTTGGAGTAGCTGCACCACCGGGCTGTTGACGGAGAGGGTTATGCCAGGGTCGGAAAGATATAGTAAGAAAAGATCATGACCGTCAGGTATTACAAACAGGTTTTCATTTAGATACAGGGTCGAGTCGTTCATCGGATTCAGTGGGTGCCTCAAGTGGGTCATCAAGCTAAATTATTTAGTGTCGCGGATAGGCTATTCGTCCTACAGGCTTCAGCAGATCCGCCGGCTGCGAACAAACCACTTTAACGAAGCACGATCAATGAGCAGTGAGAAAACCTATAAAGATTAAAAGATATTGGGTTGCGGCATGGCCGAGTGTATTGCAAATACAGCTTCAAGATATTCTTTCATCGCTTAATATGCTCGAACCAAAATTCGACCACAAGAACTCCCTGGATACTTTTTAGGACCTGCAGATTCTTGTTGTTATCCACGACCAAATCGGGAAGTACGGGACCCATCACGACGCTTTCAGTTCCGGCTACTCCCCGCGGTCTGATATTTAGGTGGGCCAACACCGGTTTGCCCTGTGGATTCGCCTGGATGGCTCGGGAAAGGGCTTCCTCGAGCTCGGGCCAGGATCTGCGGGTTGCAACTATAAACAGGTGTTCAACGCCAAGGCTTTCATCTAATAGAAAGGCCTTGTCGGCAGCCGGGATCTTGGTCCAGGCGTCAGCGGGAACCGGGTTCCGGCCGGAGGAGTGAGAGCCCAGAGGGTTTTCGGGGAATAACCAATCCAGCTTGCCGGTACTGTCTATTTGGAAGACATAAATATGGCACTCCTGAATCGGACGAAAGGCGATGATATACCTATCGTCGCTTGAGAGTTCCTGGCCGTTGCTAAGGGGGGCCCAAATTGCTTTCGATGGACTATTTCTGCTGACCAAGACTGCAGCTGCCGCCCGGACGGCTGTGTTTCCCAACGGGCTGGTGTAGGATAGCTTTAACGCCTGGTTGACTTCCGCAGCAATGCCTGGGAAAAATATCGAATCCGGGGAGGCCAGGTTCTGCAGGGAGAGATGATACGCATAGACGGCAGCAATAGCCAGAATTACAGCCCCAGTAGCAGCCCACAAGGGGACCGGTCGTTTTGCTTTGGATTGAAGGAAATTATGAAGCGCTGAATAAGCCGTCTTTTTTTGGACGGCCTTGTCGTATGCTCCGTTTGCGGAGCCGATAGATGCCAGGCTTTGCTCCAGATATTGCCAAGGGTCATAGTCCGACAGCTTTCCGGTAAAATCAACGTAGTTGATGTCCGATAAGGCAAGTTTGAGCCCACCGGGGATTTTGGCAAAATCCATAATCACAGGGACGATGATTTTCCCTACGTCCAACGCATAGAAGACTTCCCGCGCAACCCATTTGGATCCGATGGATTTTTTTGAAATGAGAGGCATAAATACGTCGGCCGCTCCGATCCCGGCGGCGATTTCGTCAGGGTATTTCGCCCCGCCAAGAATGCGGTTTTTGTCCATCCAAATTTCATGGCCTCTTTCCTCAAGAAGGCGGACAACCCGATCGGCGAATTCCTTGTCCTGCCGGGAGTAGCTGATGAACACGCTTGCCATGGGTAGAGCCTGCAGCTGTAAACGGCTGAAGAAAAATTTGGGCTGAAGCTTTAGAACCCGATAAAGTTGGCGCAAACTTTACAAACTACAGAAGCTCGATTTCAGATGCCATTGTTATGATCTTGTTATAATCCCTTAGTTCATAAGGCTTCGAGTATTCGTCAAGTATCTCCAGCATCCGGGGGTGCATGAGGCATTGGCTGTGGACGTTGCAATCCTTGCAGGTGGTTTTTCCGGCGATGCCTATCTTGCCGACCCCGGCAAGCTCGCCCGATCCGGCAGCTTTGATAACGGTGCCGAGCCCTTGCGGTGTGATCCAGAACGCGAGGTGACAATTCAGCGCCTCCACCTCGAGCCAATCGCCGGCCTCCAGAGTGACGCAGCGCCACGTCCGCACCCCCCGCTCGGTCATCGGCTTGTGCCAGACCTGCAACCGCCCCTCGATGACACCGTAGATTTCGACCGCCGGGAGACCGTGGACGTGGACGTCCTGCGTGTCTTTCGGGGTAAAAAAGCTCCAGGTGAAGCCAAGGCCCTGTTTCTGGTAGGGAAGATAGGGGTCTGCTACTCGCAGGTTGAACGCGCGGTTTCCGGCTCCCAGAATGCTCCGGATGTCGCTGGCCTTCACATGGCGCACTCCGCCTTTGTTGGCCGCAGACCAGTGGGAGGCCAGAGCGTCCATGGATGGACGATGATGAGGTTTTTTAAGTAGTTCCGGATAATTTTTATAGATGTATTGGGCAATCGCGCGAACATTCGGTTCTTGGGCCCTTTCGAGGATTTCGTCCAGAGTCAGCCATGATAATTTTGCTGGACTCTTTCTCAACGCGGTAGCGCCTTGAGGGGTGAGCGACACATCCACCGGGTAGAGGTTCCATTTCTTGGCAAGGCCAAGGTAGCGCGGACTCTCGCCCTCATTCGGGATCATCCCCAACTCGGTTTCCGGGTAGTAGCTCAGCGGCGGCAGGCCAAGGTCTTCCTCCATCGGTCTCACGAGCGCCTGATAAAGGCCCTCCTTCGGCCTGAATTTGGTTGGGGGGAAGGTCAGGTGACCCTGCTTGCGAAGCATCAGGAATCGCGCAGGACCCCTTTTACCGGTTCGCTTCCTCAATAGGCAATAAAGTACGAGCGATGCAGTATTCGGTTTCAATGCGATCATCCCTTTCCATGCGCTGCGCCGACCGAGAGGATCCTCTCCATGCCAAGGGCGACGTTGGAGGCAGCCTTTTTAGGAAAGGTCGGAGGGCTGCCCGGTCGTTGCACGCACAGATTTCCAGAAAATACCCTCTTTGGGTATTCTTTTGCGGCCCAGCACGACCAGCTCCAGCGGCACCATGACATACTCCGTCAGCCATTGGCTGATCATGAAATCCCGATAGCCTGCCATCGCGCCGTCCACAGCCAAACACCCTAATCGTTCGCCGAATATGATATCAGCGGAGCTCGGCGGGATGGACCGGATCAGATGCCGTGGTTCATTCTTGAAAACCCGGAACTCCTTCCAATACCCTCCGCGGTTATTCAGGGCCTCCCGAAGAGAATTGGTGATGATTTTAATGCCGGCGCTGCGCAGCTCGTCCGGGGTTTGTCCCTTGACCCGGCATCCATTATCGAAAAATTTCTGAACTTCGGAAATCTCTTCAGCATTAATTTTGGCGGTTCGTATCGTGTCAATTTCAAGGGCATCGGTTGGAAGCGCCGTTTCAGCAAGGAGCACGATGCCGTAGGGAGTTTTGGCGTCAGGCCCTAAAGCATATCGCCTTTCAAGCTTCTCAATGACATACTCAACGACCTTTGTCGTCTTAAAGGGGTGTTCGGGGATCAGCACCAGATCGCAGACCCCGCTGGCAATAGCGGCGTGCGTGACAACAAAACCGGAGTCCGATCCGAACAGTTGAATAATGCAGATGCGTGGATTGGAGGTGACCTCAGTGTATATCTGTCGAATGGCGCCTTTCGCCCATTCAACGGCGGAAAGAAACCCGAAGGACTGCCAAACCCAAAGGATGTCATTGTCCATGGTTTTCGGGATGCCGATTATGGCGATCCCTTCATCCGGATCATGGGCCGCGACATTTCGTTCTTTTAGCAGCTCCCGCGAGAAGTTCGATAGGGCATGCGCGGCGCGCATGCTGCCATCCCCGCCAATGACATATAAAATGTGAATCTCGTCATTTCGCAAGCGTTCGGCCACATCCCTCAAATGACTTCCCCGATTCAACGGGTTCATCAAATCATCCGCTCTGGATGTTGGAATAATGGATCCCCCCTCGTCGATCTTTGTATATACAGTCTTTTCGAGCCAATTGGGGTTGCGGTCTCTTCCATGGACCTGGGTCGAATAGAGGACCTTTCTTCTTGCACCCAGAAAATTACGCATCAGTGATTTAAACCCTTCGAGATAGCCGTAGATCGTCAGGTTAAAATGGGGCTGGCCGCCGTTGTCGGCCGTGGAGTCGTACAGGACGTGTCTTTTGATGATGCCGGCAATGACGGCATTGATGCCGGGCGCGATCCCTCCGGAAACGACGATCCCGATATTCAGAGGCCGGTTGGCTCTCGGGAAATGGAGAAATTTGCGCGGCCCGGCTTCGGGGAAGGTCAGTTCCAGCTTCGTCAGACACTTTGATCCGTCGTTCGGGTGATATTCAGAAAGGGCCGCCGGTACGACCCTTGGATCCTTGTATTCTCCGGTCCTCGAATCGTAATCGCGATAGGCGCCGATTCTATCCTCCGAGACCGGATTGATGGTTTGACCCTCGATCCGATCAATGGTCGGCCATTCAATTGGGCATCCCTGTTTCACTCTTTCAATGGATAGCTTCCCATTGCCTTCAATGAATTCTTTGATGATGTCTTTCTCATAGTCGAAGGGATAGCCTATGGGCAGCCCGTCCTCCGAGGTCCACCCCAAGTTAAGAATCCGCATCAACTCTTTGGCGCATCTCAAGGCCTCGTTTTCGATGTGTTCCATGAAATTTTCAGTTACCAGGATTGCAGTTAAGTCCTCCAGTTTCTTGAAAAGATTTCTTTGCTCGTCGGTTGGATTCAACGGCAGAGAGCGTTTGTAATTTGGAAGCTTAATTGGGATAATCACTTTATTCAAATTGTAAGCACGCTCCAATTCTTCAAACTGAATCGGGCCAAGTTCAGTGCCCCAGAAAAAAATAAAAAAATCGCAATCATCAATTTCTTTTTTCAATTGATCCCTGAAAACTCCTGCCTCGCCTGATTCATTCCAGAAAAAAAATTCTACGGATGGTTGCTTTTTAATGAAAAAAAGGAGCTTACTCGAAAAGATTTCTTCTTCTGACTTAAACTTGTAGCAAAAGAAAAACTTCATAATTTTTCTCCTCTATATATTTTTGATCATGCTGGCAATTGATTTCAATACAAATTTCTTTGAGTTGGCAGCACCACCCGGTTGCGTTTTTAGCAATTCTTCAAGCTCCCGGTCGAACATTTCCAGTTTCGCCAGGATGCTGGGCGCATGGCGAGTAAAAATCGTTTGCTGGTATCCTCCTCCGATAGCCGCCGATACGGATTCGGCCAAAAACCAGTTGCCCACCATCGTGATGTTGCCCGAGGTCGGCATTCGCTCGCTGACGGCAACTCGCACGAAATGATCCGGCATGGATTCCAGGAATGCCAGCAACTCCGTCAAGCGGGCTTTTCTAGCGGATTCTCCATACTTGCTATAAGTCAATGAGGGCTTGACAATCAGGCTGCACCCGGACTGGCGGGCATGCTCCTCGAGCGCCAACCGCTCTTCGCGCTGCAACCGGCACCGGTAATCGCCGGGCTTTAGAGGTCCGTATCGCGTTTCCCAATCCGGATGAGTGATCGGCTTGTCGGGTATGTGAAAAGAACTGAGTCCTCCTTTTTGCCTCACGTGTCCGTGGGCGCCCAGCTCAAGAACCTTCTTGGCATAAGCCACCATCATCGTTGTTCTCTCTTCCTGATACTGCGCGCACTCAAACAGCGCCTGTGATTCCAGTTGCGCGCGCCGTACCAGGGAGTCGAACACCGGCGGTGGTCCCCAAAATTTGGACAGTGTGCTAAGCTCTGATTCAGACCCCAACGGGAGGATCAGAGATGAGCAAGAAACGTAAAAAGCACAGTGCCCAGTTCAAGGCGAAAGTGGCCCTGGCCGCCCTGGCCAACGAA
>JBGSTS010000157.1:0-16121 GCA_041736435.1 Desulfobacterales bacterium
CTGCGCGACTCGCTCATCGTGCTGGGCCGCCATGTGACGCTCGATGCCGGCACGGGCTGCGTGCACACCGCCCCTGGGCACGGCCGCGAGGACCACGAGGTCGGGCTGGAGTACGGCCTGGAGCCCTACTCGCCGGTGGACGACCGAGGGCGCTTCACCGCCGAGGTCGAGTTCTTCGGAGGTCAGTCCGTTTTCGATGCCAACCCGAACATCAGCGCCCGGTTGAAACAAACCGGCGCCCTGCTGCACGAGAACCGCTTTGAACACTCCTATCCGCACTGCTGGCGCTGCAAGGAGCCGGTGATCTACCGCGCCACCCCCCAGTGGTTCATCCCCATGGACAAGAACGGGTTGCGCCGACGCTCTCTCGAGGAAATCAACCGCGTGACCTGGGTTCCCGCCTGGGGCCGGGAGCGCATCACCGGCATGATCGAAAACCGCCCCGACTGGTGCGTCTCGCGCCAGCGGGCCTGGGGGGTGCCGATCACGGTGTTCACCTGCGAGAAGTGCGAGGCGCTGGTGATGACCGCTGAGATCGCCGAGCGGATTGCCCGCATGTTCGCCGAACACGGCGCCGACGTGTGGTTCGAACGCAGCACCGCCGACATCCTGCCGGAGGGAACGCGCTGCTCCCAGTGCGGCCACGACCGCTTTGTCAAGGAAGACGACATCCTGGACGTGTGGTTCGACTCCGGGGTGAGCCATGCCGCCGTGCTGGAGGTGCGCCCGGAGCTGCGCTGGCCGGCCGATCTTTACCTGGAAGGCAGCGACCAGCACCGCGGCTGGTTTCACAGCTCGCTTCTGACCGCCGTCGGCACCCGGGGGCGGGCACCTTACACCTCCGTGCTCACCCACGGGTTCGTCGTGGATGCCGACGGCCGCAAGATGTCCAAGTCGCTCGGCAACGTTGTCGCCCCGCGCGAGGTGATCGATCAGTACGGCGCCGAGATCCTGCGGCTGTGGGTGTCCGCCTCGGACTACCAGGACGACATCCGTATTTCGGGTACCATCCTGACCCAGCTGAGCGACGCTTATCGGCGCATCCGCAACACCAGCCGGTTCATCCTCGGAAACCTTTACGACTTCGACCCGGCTCGGGACCGGCCGGCCCCGGGGGAGATGCTGGAGATCGACCGGTTCATTTTGCACCGACTGCAGGTGCTGGTGGAAAAAATCCGGCACGCTTACGAGCGCTACGAGTACCACACCATCTACCATGCGCTTTACCAATTTTGCACCGTGGACCTGTCGGCCCTGTATCTCGACATCCTGAAAGACCGGCTCTATACCTCGCCGGCCGCCTCGCGTGAGCGCCGCAGCGCCCAGGCCGCAATGTATCTTCTGCTGGATGCCATGGCGCGGCTGATGGCGCCGATCCTGCCCTTCACCGCCGAGGAGATCTGGCAGCACATGCCCGCGGCACCCGGCCAGGCCGATAGCATCCACCTGGTCCAGTTCCCCGTCCCGGATGTCGGCTTCACGGATGCGGCCCTGGCCGAGCGCTGGGAGAGTCTGTTGAAGGTGCGGGCCGAGGTGACCAAGGCGCTGGAGGCGGCGCGGGTGCAAAAACAGATCGGCCATGCGCTGGATGCGGCCGTGACCGTCGCGGTGGGGCCGGAGCTCTTTGCCGTGCTCTCCCCCTTTGCGGAGGATCTGCGTTCGATCCTGATTGTCTCTTCGGCCGAGCTGGTTCAGGCAGCAGTTCTGGAGGGGGCCATCGAGAGCACCGAGATCCCCGGCCTGAAGGTGTTGGTCCAGCCGGCCCCCGGTAAAAAATGCGAGCGTTGCTGGGTGCATGCCCCTTCGGTCGGGGAGAGCGCGGAACGCCCCACGATCTGCGGTCGCTGCCGGGATGCTCTGGCCCGGTCGGAAACGGACGGCCCGGCATGATCGCGACCAAGGTCAAATTCTTGATCCTGGTGGCCGGCGGGGTGCTGGTCCTGGACCAGGTGACCAAGGCCTTGGTCCTGAAGCACCTGGCGTTAGGCGCCAGCCTGCCGGTCATTGCCGGTTTTTTCGATCTCACCCATGTCCATAACCCCGGAGGGGCATTCGGGTTTCTGGCGACGATGAGCCCCCAGGTTCGTGCTGCCGTCTTCATCGGGGCCTCCCTGCTCGCGGCCGGTTTGATCCTGTGGTTTTACGTGCAGACCTCGGTCCACCAGCGGCTGCTCGCCTTCGGCCTGGCGCTCATTTTCGGGGGCGCCCTCGGCAATCTCGTCGACCGGGTACGGTTCGGGGTGGTGATCGATTTTCTCGATGTTTACATCGGGGACATGCACTGGCCCGCGTTCAATGTGGCCGACAGCGCCGTCACCGTGGGGGTTCTCATATTTGCCGCCCACATGGTTTTTGCGAAAAAGCCGGCGTGACCTTCTGCCGTTGCGCTCACCGCGCGGGATGCGCCACTGGCGACCATGGCCGAAATCACCCATCATCAGCTGGATTCCCATCTCGAGGGGCTTGACCCGGCGGCGGCCAGGGTGCCGCCCGCCGTTTATCTGCTTTACGGCGAAGATCGCATCGTCCAGGGCGCTCTCGAACAACTCCTCGAGAGGCTTTTGCCGGGGGCCCGCGAGAGTCTGAACTACGAGCCGGTCGACGGCGCCACGGCGGATATCGGCGATGTGCTGGCCCGCATGAACACCTTTTCCCTGATGCCCGGCACCAAAGTCGTGGTGCTCAAAGCGGCCCGCATCTTCCACTCCAAGGAGGATGCCGCCCGCCTCCTGGCCCAGGCCCGCAAGGCGCATGACGAGGACGACCTGCCGCGCGCCGCCCGCAGCCTGCTTTCCGCCCTGAGCCAGCTGGGCGTAGCGCTCGAGGACGCCCGCGGGCCTGACCGCGCCGTGAGCCTGCCGGCGGGCGTCGATTTTGGGGAGGATGCGGACTGGCTGGATGCCGTCCTCGGGTATTGCGCGCAGAACGGCCTGAGCGTTCCCGCGGCCGCGGATACCGCCGGGATGCTGCAGCGGGCGATCGACAAGGGGTTTGCGCGCGGCAATCACCTGATCATCACCACTGACGGCGTCGACCGCCGCCGCTCCGTCTTCGGCGCCGTGAACAGCGCTGGACTGATCGTGGACTGCTCCGTCCCCAAGGGCGAGAGCAAGGCCGACAAGGAAGCCCAGGCAGCGGTTCTGGACGCGCACATGAAGGCGGTCCTGGCCCCGCAGCGCATGTCCATGAACCGGGCCGCGTTTCTGGCCCTCTGCGACATGACCGGTTTCAACCTCGGCATCTTCTCGAACAACCTGGATATCCTCATCGATTACGCGGGGGATCGCCGGGCGATCACGGCCGAGGACGTGGCGGCCGTCCTGACGCGAACCAAGAAAGACCCCATCTTCGAGTTCACCAACGCCCTGACGGAACGCCGTCTCGAAAATGCCTTGTTTTTTTTAGGCACCCTGCTCGGCGGTGAGATCCATCCGCTGCAGGCGTTGGCGGCGATGGCCAACCAGGTGCGCAAGCTCCTTGCGGTCAAGGAGTTCACCTCCGGCCCGGCCGGCAAGGTCTGGCAGCGGGGGTGCAGCTTCCCGCTCTTCCAGAAAACCGTCATGCCGGCCATAATTCGGCACGACCGGGAGTTCCTGGCCCGGATCGAGACCTGGGAGGAGGCCGCCTCAGCGCCCCCGGCCAAAGGCCCGAAAAAGAAAAAACCCCGGGCAGCCTCTGATCTGGTTCTGGCCCGGAATCCCGGAAACGCCTACCCGGTCTTCGTTCTCTTTAAAAAAGCGGACGGCTTCAACCGGGAGGAGCTGCTGGGGGCGATCCACCGGCTCAGCGCGGCCGATGTTCAGCTTAAGTCCTCTTCGCTGAACCCGAGGTTGATTTTAGAGCGGGTGGTGTGGCAGATATGTGAACCGCAGGGATGACGATGGGGTTTATACGCAACCAGCAAGAGAAGCTTGCCGCGCGGTTCCTGCGGTGGCAATACCAGAAGCAGGGCCTGCCGACACCGGCCGAGACCCAGGTCATGCATCATGCGGCCCAGATCGTCGACGACGCCCACCGCATCGCCCGCCAGCGCGGCGGCAACCTGCTCGATATCATGAAGGAGCTGGTGGCTGATTTTTTGAAAAAAAAATAGACCGATCGCCGTTTCCGCATTTGGTTTGATGCAACCAACGCAATACAACAGACGATTAGGAGGCGACCATGAGTACCAGCTGGAAAGAAAAGTTGTCCTGTGCGACCCAATGCCATCGCTGCAGCCGGAAGCTGGCCCAGAAGGACCAGCGGATCCTCTCGGTCTACGACCACGAGCCGATCTGCATGCCCTGCAAGCAGTCCGAGGAAAAACGGCCCGACTACGAATCCACGTCCAAGGGGGCGATCGGGCAGTGCCTGATGGACGTTGAGATCGCCTACGGCGACCCCGGCGGCTTCTGCTACCACCATTTCTACCCATTTACCTGCTGAGGGCGGGGCCGCCAACCATCGTGATGCATATCGGCCGGGAGGAGGAACCGTGCAAAAAAACCCCTTTGAGCTGACATCCAAGGTGGCCCTGGTCACCGGGGCCGGGCGTGGTATCGGACGGGCCTGCGCTCTGGCCCTGGCGCAGGCGGGGGCGAACGTGGCCCTGGTTGCACGGAGCCGGCCGGAGCTGGAGGCCGTGGCCGAGGAGATCGGCGGGATGGGCCAAACCGCATTTGTCCGCCCCCAGGATGTGACTCGGGTCGACCAGCTGCCGGCACTTATGGCTGAGATTGTTTCACACCTGGGCGGGATCGACATTTTAGTGAACAACGCCGGCATGAACATTCCCCAGGAGGCCCTCGAGGTCACACCCGAGGTGTGGGATCGGGTCCTCGATCTCAACCTCAGGGCCGCTTTTTTTATGGCGCAGGCCGTCGGCCGCGTCATGGTGAGCCAGGCTCGGGGCGGCCGCATCATCAACCTGACCTCCCAGACCGGCACCGTCGGTCTGCTCAAACGCTCCGCATATTGCGCCAGCAAGGGGGCGCTCAACCTGGTGACGAAGGTCCTGGCCCTGGAGTGGGCTTGCCACAACATTCTGGTCAATGCCGTGGCGCCGACCTTCATCGAAACAGAATTTTCGCGCGGCTTTCTGTCCGATCCGAGCTTTCGCGAGTATGCCTTGTCCAAAAACCTACTCAAACGCTTCGGGACCCCTGAAGACGTGACGGGGGCCGTGGTGTATTTAGCGTCGGCGGCCGCCTCTCTGGTCACCGGCCACATCCTGTTCGTGGACGCCGGCTGGACGGCGCATTAACAGGAAGCCAACCGCAAACAACCCGTCGGTACGGGTGCGGGCTGCGCTTGCCCAAACGTACAAGGAGGACAGCAGACATGGCGCTATACCTGAAACACGCCAGGCAGCGGCTAAGCGAAGATTTGACCCGCGTGCGCGAGACGGTCCGGGAAATCATCGACCGAGTCCGCCGCGAGGGCGAAGCCGGGGTGCGGCACTACTCCTCCAAGTTCGACAACTGGTCGCCCAAGAGCTTCAAGCTGGAGGCCGCTGAGATCGGCGCGGTCAAATCGGAGCTGCCCGCGACCATGGTGGCGGACATCGATTTCTGCCAGGCCCAGATCCGCAATTTCGCCACCGAGCAGATGAGGCGGCTTGCCGATTTCGAAGTTCAGACCCTGCCCGGGGTCTTCCTGGGCCAGAAGATCATCCCGGTGGCCTCATCCGGCGCCTACGTTCCGGGCGGCCGCTACCCCATGCTGGCCTCGGCGCACATGACCGTCATCACCCCCAAGGTGGCCGGGGTGAAGCGGGTGGTGGCGTGCTCCCCTCCGGTCAAAGGGCAGGGGATGTACCCGGCCACCTTGTATTCGATGCTTGCGGCCGGGGCGGATGAGGTCTACTGCATGGGCGGGGTCCAGGCCCTGGCGGCCATGGCCTACGGCATGGAGGGGCTTGAGCCGGTGGATTTTGTGGTCGGCGCGGGCAACACGTTTGTGGCCGAGGCCAAGCGCCAGCTCTTCGGGGACGTGGGCATCGACCTGCTGGCCGGCCCTACCGAAATCCTGATCATCGCGGACGGTTCGGCCGACCCCCGCATCCTGGCTGCGGACCTGCTCGGCCTGGCCGAGCACGACCCGAATTCCCGGCAGTGCCTGATCTCGCTCTCCCAACCGGTGGCCGAGGCGACGATCAGGGAGCTGGAGCGGCAGCTTGAAACACTTCCCACGCGGGATGTGGCCGGGCTCTCGTGGCGGGATTACGGCGAGGTCGCGGTGGTGGACACTCGCGAGGAGGCGGCAGCCTTGTCCGACGCCTGGGCGCCCGAGCACCTGGAGGTCCAGACCGAGGACTGGCGTTTTTATTTGGAGCGCTGCCGGAACTACGGGTCCATGTTCTGCGGGGAGGAGACCACGGTCTCCTACGGCGACAAAACCATCGGTACCAACCACGTCCTGCCGACCATGCGGGCCGCCCGCTACACCGGCGGGCTGTCGGTCCACAAGTTCGTCAAAACCGTGACGTATCAGCACGCCACCCGCAAAGGGTCGCTGGAAATTGCGCGGGTTTGCGAGCGGGCCTGCAACTACGAGAACATGCTGGCCCATGGCCTGAGCTGCCGGGCGCGGATCGATAAATACGCTGTATAGACCGGCTTCGGAGAACTGGTTTCAAAACCTCGGATCACGGTTGCGGGCAAGGCGTAGGCGGATTCGAAAACGCAGCCACCTCAACAGAGGGTGAGCACATTCGAGAGGCCTGCAATCCCGCCATGGCGGGACCCCCAGCCGTTAGACGGGGTTATAAAAGCAGTTCTGGTCAGAAATTCCACTGCACCGGGTTGCCGTCAAGCCGATCGGTGACCGAACGGCTGATGGCGTCCATTTGAGCCAGGTCGGCCTGCGTGAGGTTCACCTTCATGGCGCCGGCGTTGTCTGCTGCCTGGGCCGGGCTGCGCGCCCCGGCGATGGCGCAGGTGTTGGAGTGCGACATAACCCACGCCAGCGCCAGCTGCGCCAGGCTGATCCGGTGGCGCTCGGCGATCGGTTTTAACCCTTCCACTGCCGTTAGGACCCGCGGGTAGATGTCCGGTTTGAAGAGCCGGTGCCCCTGGCGGTGGTCGCCCTTCTCGAATGCCGGGTCCGCTCCGAACCGGCCTGCCAGGATGCCCTGAGCCATGGGGGAGTAGGCCAGCACCGTGATACCGTTTGCGGCGCAGTAGGGCATGGCCTCCGCTTCCGTGTGTCGCCACAGCAGGGAATAGGGAGGCTGCAGGCTGTCGATCCGGCCGAAGCGGGCGGCCTCTTCGATCTGGGCCCGCGAAAAATTGGATACCCCGATGGCCCGTATTTTTCCCTGCGCCTTCAGATCGTTCATGGCGTGCATCGTCTCTTCGATGGGCACCTTGCGGCTGCCGAAAGAGCCCGCGGGCCAGTGGATCTGATAGAGGTCGATGACGTCGGTCTTGAGGTTTTTGAGGGATTGGTGGCAGGCTTCGACCACCTGGTCGTATTGCAGGTGGTTGGAAAACACTTTCGTCATGAGCACCACCTTGTCGCGGATTCCGGCGGTGGCGGCGGCGAGCATGCGCTCGGAGTGCCCCTTGCCGTACATTTCGGCCGTGTCAAAGGCGTTGATCCCGGCATCCACCGCGGCGCGGATGCTCTTTTTTGTCTCCGCGTCATCGATCCCGACCCACATTTCCTTCCCGGCCTGCCACATGCCCATGACGACGGGCGAAATCCGAATGTCCGAAGTCCCCAAACGGCGTGATTTTTCCATTGGCCGCTCCTCCTCTCAAAACGTGTTTGCAGTGATAGTATGGACGATTGAACCGAAACACAAGCGGCGACCCGATGCGGGGTGTCGATTGACAGTGACCGGGCGGGGACATATACCCTGTAGCGTAAAGCGAGGCCGGCCATGTACCTTGCATCCGTTACCGAAAGCGGCAGAAAGCAATTCTACATCCGCGAGTCCTATCTGGGTGGGAGCGTCTACCGGCACCGGGACCTGTTCAAGCTGGGTCCGGCGCCCGGCCGCTTCATCGTCTACCCCGGCGGGAATTCGTTTTACGTCGACGAGGCGGTGGAGGATGCCGTCCGCGACCACGGCATCGAGACCAGTCAGGAGGAGTTGGAAACCATCTTCTGGCCGTTCGTCGACCCCGAGATCCGTCGCAAGCTGGAGCCTTTCAGGCGGCAGGAGCGCCGGCTCAAGGATGAGCGCCTGGTCAGGGAAGCCCCCCGCCCGGAGAGCCTTCACATCTTCGACAAGCGCCGCATTCATTTTCTGAAGTTCGGCCAGATGGAGCAGCGATCCCTGGACCACCTGCCGGCTTCGGCCATCCGGCTGCTGCAGGACAAATCGCGCGACGAGATCGAACAGAGCTTCATGCAGATGGAAACCGCCCTGCGTCCGCGCGAGATCAAAACCTACTGTTATGTCATCTTCAACCTGCAACGGTTTTTCACCCAGCGTTTTGCCAAGAACACCCCCGAGGTTCTGGATCAAGGCGATGTCGACCGCTATTTCGTGGAGGAGCTCTGCACGCTTGACGCGGATGCTGTTTTCTGGTTTGGAATGCCGGCTGCCGGACGCTTGCACGACTACCTGGTGCGCTACGTCCTGATGTTCTTCGACCACGACTACGGTTCACGGTCCCTGGCCGAGGAGTACCTGCGGGATTTCATGAACCGCCACCGTGAGTATCGGCCGCCGGAGTCGGTTGCCGTCGGCATGGGGGAGGCCGCCCGCATTTTCGGCAAGGGCCGCGAGGTGCTGAAGAAACTGACGCGACGGGAGCTTGGCCGCCTCTATCGCCGCCGGGCCCAGGAGCTGCACCCGGACAAGGGCGGCAGCCACGAGACGTTCCTGCGCCTCACGGCGGCTTACCACCGGCTGCTGCGTACCAAGAAGTGACCGGCGCCGGCAGGCTGACCCGAACGTTTCGGCGTGCCGTGCAGCTTTTTCGGCACCAGACGTCAAGGAGGGTGGATGTTCGATTTCGACGAGGTGATCGACCGGCGCGGTACGGCGAGCGAGAAGTGGGAAAAATACCGCGGGCGGGACGTCATACCGATGTGGGTGGCGGACATGGATTTCCGTTCCCCGCCGGCGGTTATCGAGGCCTTGCACCGCCGTACCGCACACGGAGTGTTCGGCTACACCGGCCCTCCACCGGAGCTGGTCGAGGCCGCGGTCTGGATGTTGGAGCGCGACCACGGCTGGAGGGTTGAACCGGGCTGGATCGTCTGGCTTCCGGGGTTGGTGAGCGGCCTGAATGTCACCTGCCGGGCCGTCGGGGACGACGGGGACGATGTGGCGACTTTGGTCCCGGTCTATCCGCCGTTTTTGTCCGCGCCGAAGAACTCGCGGCGCGGAGTGGTGCGCGTGCCGCTGCGGGAGGACTCCAACCGTTGGAGCATCGACTTCGACCGCCTGGAGGCTGCGCTCACCCCGCGGACGAGACTGTTCATGCTCTGCAACCCCCATAACCCGGTCGGCCGCGTCTTCGATGTGGCGGAGCTGCGGCAGCTGGCCCAGCTCTGCCTGCGCCGCGGACTGGTGATCTGCGCGGATGAAATCCACTGCGGGCTGCTGCTCGATCCGCACAAACGCCACATCCCGCTGGCCACCCTGGGCCCTGAGGTCGCCGAGCGCACCATCACCCTGATGTCCCCCAGCAAGACCTTCAACGTGGCCGGCCTGGGCTGTTCGTTTGCCGTTATCCCTTCGGCGGAGCAGCGCGCACGTTTTCAGCAGGCCAAGGCAGGGATCGTGCCGATGCTAAACCCCTTCGGCTACCTGGCGGCTGCCGTGGCCTACCGGGACTGCGAGGATTGGCGTCGGTCCCTGGTCGAGTACCTGAGGGGCAACCGCGAGCTGCTTGCCGCCGCGCTGAACGAAATGCCGGGCAGGCTGTCCATGGCGCCCGTGGAGGGGACCTACCTGGCCTGGATCGATGTCCGGGCGGCCGGTCTTGAAGATCCGGTGGGATTTTTTGAAGACGCCGGGGTGGGGCTTCAGGACGGGCGCGGTTTCGACGGGGAAGGCTTCGTTCGCATGAATTTCGGCTGTCCGCGGGCGATCCTGGTCGAGGCGCTGGATCGTATGCGGCGCGCGCTGGAAAAGCGCTTTCCGAAATAAGCGAGGGGTGTCCCCCTCAGGCGGCGTTTCAGTTCAGACTGCAGGCGGCGCCGATTTTTTGCGTCTGGCGGTCTTGGCTTTCTTGGGGGCCGGTTTTGCTGCAGCCTCTTTTGCTTCCTGCGTGTCTTTTTCCCACTGGCGGCGCTTCTGGATACGGTCTTGAAACTGGATGGAGGTTTGGGCCTCTTCACCGCTTTCCCACCGGATCACCATCTCCTTTTTTTCTATGGACATGACCGTGAAGATGCCTTTTTCATTTTCATACTTCTGGCCGACCACAAATTCGAATTCGACGGGTGGATACATTTTCCCTCCCTCGGATACATGTTTATCCCAAGCCATCTGGTTTCGTTCGATCAATGGCGGATGTATATTTTTTCTCGTTTGATCCTTGGAAGTGCCGTTACCCTATTTCGTTTATCCTCCGCACCTGGCCCTGCAACATTGTCGAGGAGATCCAAAATTTGCTTAAGATGTGGAGAGGACGCAGCTCCCGTCGGTTTCAAGGAAGGTGCCGACGACAGAGTGGGACTTTAAACCAAAAAAAACCACCCCACTTTGAAGTGTGTGGTGGTTAAGCCCTACGCTGCAAAATGTATTTCCTTTTAACTTGCCGGAGATCGATTCTCACAGGTAAATTTTTTATACCACATATAATTAGGTTACGCACTATGTGCACCCGTGTCAACACAATTATAGCAAATCCGTGGATTGTCCCGATGCGAAGAACACTACGGCCCTTTCATCCCATTTCCCACATTATTGCTTGTAGCCGATCGCCCGCAGCAACTCTTTTCGTTTTTGTATGTCCTCATCGTTTTCGATGCCCCTGGAGCTGAACCCGTCGATCACCCCCAGAATCCCTCGTCCCTGCTCGGTTTCGCCGATCACCACCTCCAGCGGGTTTGCGGTGGCGCAGAAGATGCGGCACACCTCGGGCAGGTTGCGAATGGCGTTCAGGACATTGATCGGGTACATGTCCTTCATGAACACGATGAAGCTGTGGCCGGCAGCCAGGGCAAAAGCGTTCTTCTTTGCCAGCTCCACCAGCTCCGGGTCGGTGCCGCTGTGGCGCACCAGGCAGACGTCGGAGGCCTCGCAGAAGGCCAGACCGAACGTGGCGCCGGGAACCGTCGACACCATGGCCTCGTGCAGGTCCTCCACGGTCTTGATGAAATGCGATTGACCCAGGATCAGGTTCAACTGGTTCGGGTTGTCGATCGTGACGATTTTGATTTCCATGGTTTCCTCCGCAGATAGTGGCCCCCCGGCGAGATCATCAACCGCCGATCGAACGCATCTGGCAACACACATGCGCCGGCTCGCCCACGTCAAGATGGTGCCCCGAAGGCTTGCGCTGAATGGTCTTGAAAAACAACTCCGCCACATCGTCGTCGCTGCAGCCGCGGCGCATCGGTCCCTTGAGGTCCTCCTGGCAGTCGGACATGAGGCATGGCCGCAGCTGGCCGCTGGCGGTGAGCCGCAGCCGGTTGCACTGGTCGCAGAAATGGCGGCTGATGGCCGAGATAAAGCCGATCTCGCCGCGGGCGCCCTCGATGCGGTAGCGGCGGGCCGGGCCGTCGTGCTCGGAGTTCGGCACGGGGACGAGGGTGCCGAGCGCGGCGATGCGCTGCATGATTTCGGGGACGAGCAGCGTTGGTTTCCCGGCGAACTGAGAGCGGCCGATCGGCATGAATTCGATGAAGCGCACATGGAAAGGATGTTCGAAGGAGAGCCGCGCGAGATCGATCAGCTCATCGTCGTTGACGCCGTGCAGCGCCACGGCATTGAGCTTGATGGGATGGAATCCGAGGGACTCCGCGGCGAGGATCCCATCCCACACCCGGCTGAAAAAATCCTTGCCGGTGATGGAGCGGTAGCGATCGGGCCGAAGGGTGTCGAGGCTGATGTTCAACCGCGAGATGCCGGCCTTCCGGATCAGCTCGATGTTGTCCTGCAGCAGGACCCCGTTGGTGGTCAGCGAGAGGTCGCGCAAACCGGGGACCGCGGAAAGCCGGGCCAGAAATTCGTAAACCCCCTTGCGCACGAGAGGCTCGCCGCCCGTCACCCGGACCTTGGTGATGCCCAGCCGCACCGCCACCCGGACGATGCGCAGGATCTCTTCGTAGCGCAGGATCGTGGCGTGGGCCAGGCGCGGCACCAATTCTTCGGGCAGGCAATAGCCGCAGGCCAGATTGCAGCGATCCGTGATGGACACGCGCAGGTAGTTCAAGTGTCGATTGCAGGGATCGATTAAGTGAGTGGGGGGGCGTTGGTTCATGGGATTCACTCGGCGGGGCTGTTAAAACTGCTGCAGGCCGCTATCCACCGTGTCGGTGATCGGGATGATCGACGAGAAATTGCTCACGTCGAATATCTCACGGACGTAGGGCGTGAGAGCGCTCAGCACCACCTTGCCCTTGCTGGCCTGCAGCCCCTTAACAGTCAGCAGGATGACCCGCAATCCGGCGCTGCTGATGTAATCCAACCCACTGAGATCGAAGAGCAGGCGAAATTTGCCCTGCTGCATCAGTTCCTTGAGCGTCGTTTCGGCCAACGGTGCCGAGTCCGCATCCAGCCGCCCCGCCAATTTGATGCAAACAATTCCGTTGTGCTCTTTGTGATCGATCTCCAATTGGCCCCTCCCTCTAACTGCGGTGGCCGCCGCACTACCTCCTGTCTATACCAGGTACGGCCTCATTTCAACAGGTTTCGGCATCCGCCGGCCGATTGCCGCTGCCGCGAAAATGATCGAGAATGGCGGCGCAGAGCCCCGGGATGGTGTACTCCGCGGCGACGAGGTGCACCTGGAATCCGAGCTGCCGGGCGGTGTCGGCCGTGACCGGTCCGATGCAGGCGGCGGAAAGGCCGGATGCGAGCTCGACCGCCCGGTCCGGTGGCAGAATCGCCTTAAAATTTTTCACGGTCGAAGCGCTCGTGAAGGTGACGAGGTCGATGCGGTGGTTCTCCAGCTGCTCAATCAGGTGATCGGCATTGGAGGCCGCCTGACGGGTTTTATAGGCAGCCACCTCCTGCACGGTGGCTCCCATGGCGGTCAGGGCTTCGGGCAGGATCTGGCGTGCTTCCTGGGCGCGCGGCAGTAACAGGCGTTTGCCGCGAATATCGTGCGCGCGGAAGGCGGCGACGACGGATTCGGCCACGTAGGCTTCGGGGACCAGGTCGCTCGACAGTCCGAAGGACTTGAGCCGTTCGGCGGTGGCCGGCCCGATGGCCGCGGTGCGAATGTGCCCCAGCGCCCGCACATCCGTTCCCAGATGAAAGAGGCGTTCGAAAAAAAAGCGCACTCCGTTGACGCTGGTGAAGACGATCCAGTCAAAAGCCGCAAGCTGCGCGATGGCCTCATCCAGCGGACCGGTGTCGTCGGCGGGGACGGTTTCGATCGTGGGGCACTCCAGGCATTCGGCGCCGAGATCCGACAGCGCCCCTACCAGATCGCTCGCCTGCTCGCGCGAGCGGGTTACGACAATGCGCCGGCCCAGCAGCGGGCGGCGTTCAAACCATTTGAGCTTTTCCCGCAGGCCGACGACCTCGCCGACGACGATGATGGCAGGTGCCTTGAGGCCGGCCTTTTTTACTTTATCGGTAATGTCGGCCAGCGTGCCGCTCACCGTGACCTGGGCGGGTGTGGTCCCCCAGCGCACCACTGCCACCGGTGTCTGGGGCGGCCGGCCGTTGGAGGTGAGTTCGCGCACGATGTTGGGCAAGTTCTTGACCCCCATCAAAAAGACCAGCGTTCCGATGCCGCGGGCCAGTGCGGCCCAGTCGATGTTCGACTCCTGCTTGGTCGGGTCCTCGTGGCCGGTCACGAAAGCGATGGTCGCCGTCAGCCGGCGGTGGCTGAGGGGGATGCCGGCGTATGCCGGGGCCGCCACGGCCGAGGTCACACCGGGGACGACCTCAAACGGGATGCCGGCATCAACGAGAACCTCCGCCTCCTCGCCGCCGCGGCCGAACACGAAGGGGTCGCCCCCCTTGAGTCGGGTGACGACCCCGGCCTCACGCGCCTTCTGGACGATCAGGGCATTGATCTGCTCCTGGGGCAGGGTGTGGTCGCCGCCCTTTTTGCCCACGTATATCAGCTCCGCGCAGGCAGCGGCGTGCTTCAAAAGCGCGGGCGAGGCCAGATAATCGTAGATCACGACATCGGCCTTCGCCAGGCACTCCAGACCCTTGACGGTCATGAGCCCAGGATCCCCGGGGCCGGCTCCAACCAGATAGACCATGGGTGATTTCATGTCACACGAAGGCGTCTGTGAGTTTGGCCAGCAGGACGTCCGCCCCGCGGCTCAGGAGCACCTCGGCAAGCTCGGTGCCGAGATGGGCCGCTGACTGCGCGGGCCCGGCCAGACTGTGCCGGATCAGGACGCTGCCGTCCACGTCGGCCACCAGGCCGGTCAGGTGATACGTGTTCTTGTTCAGCGTGCCGTGGCCGGCGATCGGCACTTGGCAGCCGCCCTCCAAGCGCCGCAGAAACGCACGTTCGCCGCTGACCGCCACATGGGTGGCGGGGTGGTCGAGGGCGGCGACCATGGGGCCGATGTGCGGATCTCCACGGCGGATTTCGATGCACAGGGCGCCCTGGCCGACGGCCGGGAGCATGAGCTCGGGGTCCAGGTGCTCGCTGATCCGGTTTTCCAACCCAAGCCGGATCATGCCGGCAGCGGCAAGCACGACGGCCGCCAAACCTTCCGTCTCAAGCTTGCGCAGCCGGGTGTCCAGGTTGCCCCGCAGGGGTGCAATGCGCAGGTCCGGCCGCCGATGCCTCAGCTGTGCCGCCCGTCGCAGGCTGGAGGTGCCGATGGTGCTGCCGGGTGCCAAATTGATCAGGCGGCCGCCGTCGCGGGAGATCAGGACGTCCACTGGGTTTTCCCGCTCGGGAACGGCGCCGATGGATAGCCCTTCGGGCAGATCGGCCGGCATGTCCTTCATGCTGTGGACCGCGATGTCCACCCGTCCGTCCTGCAGCGCCTCCTCGATCTCCTTTACAAACAATCCCTTGCCGCCGACGTTGGCAAGCGGCACGTCCAGGATCTTATCGCCCTGGGTCTTGATGGTGTGCAGCTCGACGGTCGTGCCCGGGAAACGCTCCTTAAGCGCGGAGCGGACCCATTGGGCCTGCCACAGGGCCAGTGGACTGCCCCGGGTGCCTATGACGACCGGTTTGGGCATCAGTGCTTGCACCCGGCGCAGCTGGAGGCGCTGCAGCCGCCGCAGGCGGAGGAACCTGCCGCCTGCCGGACGGTGGTGCCGCCGGCGCCCTTGCTGACGAACCCGCAGGCCGACATCAGCCGGCGCACCTTCTTGCTGTTGCAGGAGGTGCATTCGGGCGCGTTGCTTCCAATCACCAGACACTCGAACTCTTTACCGCATTTTTCGCAATGAAACTCGTAGATGGGCATGCTTCAACGATCTCCTTTGGGAGCCGGAAGTATAAGGCTGAACACCCCCGTTGCAAGGCAGTTATGTTCTTGACACGTAAGCTAAACGCTTAAAAGCAAAATACAACAGTTTGTCAATAGCACCGAAGGGAATGGGCGCGGGTATGCCGGAATTGAGAAGACGAGTCCCTTGCCTCGAGCCTCAGGCCTTCAGCTCTGAGTCTCTTGAAGCGCTTCGATCACGCCGGCGGCAATGAGCGGCATCATAATCTCGTGGTGGCCCACCAGGCTGATGCCGGTGCCGCCGCGGGCCGTGGGACGGGAGACTACGTTCACCATGGGCCGATAGTGCCTGACAAAATCCAGATCGACCGTGGTGAAGGCGTCCAGGTGAAAGCCCAGGTTGCGCGCCACGTTGACGGCTTTCAGGAACACCTCGGGCAGGATCACGGCCGAGCCGGCATTGATGAAGACGCCTCCTTCGAGGCGGGCGATCTGTGCCGCCAGCAGCCGGAAATCCAGATGCGAGGCGGCGCCGGTCTTGGCGGCGTCGAAGCCGGGGTGCATGTGCAGGATGTCGGTTCCGACGGCCACGTGCACGGTGACGGGCAGGCCCAGCCGCGCGCCGGCAG
>JBGSTS010000166.1:0-2216 GCA_041736435.1 Desulfobacterales bacterium
CCGCCGAGCCCTTTTACACGATTCACGTGGCCTTGCCGATGGCCGACGGGCGGTCGACCGGGACCCTCAAAATCGCCTATCGCGGCCGGCGCCTCGCGGGAAAACCGGAGGGCCACCGGGCGTCCCTCCTGCTCAGCCTCGACCGGCTGGGCGCCCTGCGCGCGGACCTCCTGATGCTGCAGGGCAGTCTGAACGTGGCCGTTTTCGTGTCGGATTCGGCAACACGCGAATGGGTCGAGCGCCACGTGAGCGAGGTGCAGAGAGCGCTGGCGGTATTTTTTGAAACCGTCGGCGTACAGGTGTCGGTTTCGGCAGCGCGCATCGCCCGTTTTGCGACCGAGGAATACCGCCCGGTCGGGGAGGGACAGGTGGATGTACGTGTATGAGCCCCGATAAACCCAAAAAAGCAGTGGCCTTGCGCTACGACCGCACCCGCGACGATGCCCCCCGGGTCACGGCCGCCGGGCGCGGGAGCGTAGCAGATACCATCATCGCTGCCGCCCGGGAGCACGGTGTCCCGTTGCACGAGGACGCGAACCTGGTCGACGCCCTGGCCGCCCTGGACCTCGACACGACGATCCCGCCCGAACTCTACCGCGCCGTGGCGGAGGTGCTGGCCTTCATCTACCGGCTGAACGGGAGCATGCCCGCCCGATGACCCCCTTTGACGCCATCCGCACCCCCCTGCAGGGCACCGGTTTGATCGAGGCGGCCGCCGGTACGGGCAAAACGCACACCATCGAGGGACTCTTCATCCGCCTGGTGCTGGAGGCCCGGCTGCCGGTCGAGCAAATCCTGGTGGTAACCTTTACCCGGGCGGCCACGGCCGAACTCAGGGACCGAATCTATCAGCGCCTGGTGCGGGCGCGTGATGCGCTGGAGGGCACCCCTGCCGACGACGAGCTGCTGGGCCACATCGCAGCCGAACACCCCGACCCCCACGAGGCGCGCCGGTTGATCCGCCAGGCGCTGGTGGATTTCGACCGTGCCGGCATTTTCACGATTCACGGGTTCTGTCAGCGCGTGCTTTACGAGAACGCCTTTGAGACCGGCAGCCCGTTCAACGCGGAGATGATCCCGGACCCGGAGCGGATCCTGGCGGAGGTGGTGGACGACTTCTGGCGCCTGCGCGTGGCCGTCGAGCCGCCGGAGTTCATCCGCTTTGCGCGTGCGCAGATGGCGGCACCGGAGGATTTGCGCGATCTGGCGCGCGCTTCGACCTCGGCCGACTTCACCGTCACCCCGCGTGTTGACGGCCCCTGTCTCGCGCCTCGCAGCATTGATGCGTTTCGTGAGGAGCTGCGGCAATTTCAGCGGACCTGGGCCGGCGGGCGCGAGGAGGCCCGGCACATCCTGCTCGAGGCGGGGCTGAACGCCCGGGTTTACGGTGCGTCCACGGGAAAGGCGCTCGGCGGTCCCACCGTGCGTCAGCTCAAGATCCAGGGGCTGTGCGAAATCCTGGACGCATACGCCAACGGGGATCTTCCGGTCTACCCGCCGGTCCCCGCCCTGGAACGGTTGGCGACCTCCACGCTCACGCACTACACGCTCGCCCGCCGCCCGGTCCCGTCCCACCCCGTGTTCGACGCCTGCGACGCCTTGCATCGCGCCCGGACCGCGCTGGATCGGGAGATGAGCACCCACCTGGTCTACCTGAAGTCCAGCCTGCTGAACTTCGTGCAGGCGGAGCTCGAACGGCGCAAGGCCGAAAGGGGACTGCTCTCCTTCGACGGCGTGCTGCGGCGTCTGGCCCGGGCACTCGACCGGCGCCCGTCCACCACGCTGGTTGAGGCCGTCCGCCACCGCTACCGGGCGGCGCTGGTGGACGAATTTCAAGACACCGACGACCTGCAGTACCGGGTGTTTTCCAAGCTCTTCGGCGCACCGGGTCATCTGCTGTTCATGATCGGCGACCCCAAGCAGGCCATCTACGGTTTTCGCGGGGCCGATATTTTCTCCTACCTGCGTGCCGCCCGGGACGCGCAGGCGTGCTACACCCTGACCACCAACTGGCGCTCGGCGCCCGGGCTGGTTCAGGCGGTAAACACCCTGTTTTCGCGCGCGTCCGCGCCGTTCCTGTTTCCCCGCATCGGTTTCATCCCGGGCCGCTCCGCCCGCGGCGATCTGCAGCAGCCGGGGCCGGCGCTGGACGTATGGTACCTGGACTCGCGCCGCCACCGCAGCGAGGGCGGCCCCGTGAGCAAGTCGGAGGCGCA
>JBGSTS010000188.1:0-5093 GCA_041736435.1 Desulfobacterales bacterium
CGAGCAGGACCTGGTCGCCGTCGATCTCCACCCGGTCGAAGACGCGCACACTGGTCAGCCCCGCACCCCATGCCGCCGCGGCAGCGCAGGCCAGCGCCAGCACAGCGGCGACACACACCCGGTTGGCACCTTTCATGTTCGTCCTGCGCCGCATGGCCCCACCTACCGTTTCAGATTGTTGGCGACCTGCAGCATGTCGTCGGAGGTCTGGACGACCTTGCTGTTGGTCTCATAGGCCCGTTGGGCCGTGATCATGTTGACCATTTCATCCACGATGTTGACGTTGGACATTTCCAGAAACCCCTGGGCGATGTAGCCGAAGTTGCCCTGCCCGGCCGTCCCGGTGACCGCCTCCCCCGAGGCCTCGGTGGGCAGGTGCAGGTTTTTGCCGATGTTCTGCAAGCCGGCCGGGTTGGCGAAGCGCGCCAGCTGAATCGTCCCGATCTCCCGCGGGGCGGCATCCCCGGCCTGAAGCACGCTGACGGTCCCGTCCATGCCGACCGACACCGAGATGGCGTCGGTGGGAACGGTGATCTCCGGATCGAGCAGGAAGCCGTCCGGGTTGACGATCCGACCCTCCTGGTCGAGCTTGAAGTTGCCCGCACGGGTGTACGCCGTATCCCCGTTGGGCTGGGTCACCTGGAAGAACCCGTCGCCTTCGATCGCCAGGTCGAGCTCGTTTTTGGTCAGCTGCAGTTCGCCCTCGGTGAAGGTCTTCGACACCGAAACCGGCCGCGTCCCGTGGCCGATCTGGATGCCGGTAGGCACCTGGGTCGACTCCGAGGACGAGGATCCCGGGGGCCGCAGGGTTTCGTAGAGCAGGTCCTGGAACTCGGCGCGGCTGCGCTTGAAGCCCGTGGTGGTGACGTTGGCCAGGTTGTTGGCGATCACATCGATGTTCATGCTCTGGGCTTGCATGCCGGATGCGGCCGCCCACATGCTTCGGATCATAACATTCCTCCCGCTGGTTAAATGGTTCTGCCGACGTCGGCGATGCTCTTGGCGTTGAGCTCATCGATGCTGCGGATCACCCGCTGGTAGGACTCGTAGCCGCGCATGATCTCGATCATCTCCGTCAGCATCTGCACCGCTTCCACGTTGGCCATCTCCAAAAAGCCCTGGGCCACGCGGGCGTCCTCCACCGGCGCGGCGTCAACCCCGTCGCCGGAGGGCTTGAAATAGCACCCGTTGAGCTTGGCCAGCCCGGACGGGTCGGCGATGTCGGAGACCTGGAGCCGGCCGATCTTGCTGCCGTTGACTTGGACCATGCCGTCCTCCCCGACCGTGACTTCGCGTGCGGTGCGCCCCGCGCCCGCGCCGTCTATACGCAGCTCCCCTCCATCACCGAGCACCGGCCAGCCTTCCTGCGTGACGAGCACTCCGTCCGCGTTGAGGGTGAAATTGCCCCGGCGCGTGTAAACGGTGCCCTCGGGTGACTGGACGTTGAAAAACCCCTTGCCGTTCAGGCTGATATCAAGCGGGTTCCCGGTCTGGCGCATGGACCCCGGTGAGAAGTCGGTGTGGCTGCGCAGTTCGACCCAGAAGGACTCGGCCGAAGCCGCGGGGGGAAACGGCGGCTGCACCGGAACCGGCGCGCCGGCATCGGACATCATGTAGGCTTGAAAGGAGACCTGGTCCCGCTTGAAACCGGCCGTGTTGATGTTGGCCAGATTGTTGGCAACCGTTTCCAGGCGCCTCTCGTAGGCCAGGGCAGCCGATGATGCCAGGTAGATGTCGCCGCTCATGGGGTGTCGTTTTCTCCGTCGGGATGGCTCGACCGGCCCCCGGGCCGGTGCCTGTGCGTCTCTCCAAAGATCAAAGCAAAACCCGTACCATTTAAAATTTTGCGCGAATTCAGTGAAATGAATGCGCCTCCGCCCGGCCGTCAGGCAAAAATTGCCGCCCGGGGGCTCATCCGGCAGCCGGTTTCAGCTTGAGTGCCAGTTCGACTTCCCCGCGCGGAAGATTCAAGTTTTCGGCGATCTGCCGGCAGCTCAACCCTTCGCGAAGGAGCCCGTGCACACCGTCGTAGCGTCCCCAGGCGACCGGCTCGCAGACCTCCCCCAGGCGAAACGGCGGATCGTCCGCTGCCGCCCGGGCCGGGGCCTCCGGCGGCTCCGTCGTGGGCCGGTCGTCGACATCGAAGACCTGCTGCAGCCTAAGCCGCTCGGATTCCACCGCGCTGAGGATCGATGACAGTGCCCGCTCGGACTGCTGCCGCAGCGCCTGGAGCCGTATCTCCTGGGTGAACTCCGGCCGGCCTGGTTCCTCTTGCCGGGCATTGAGCAGCCCGCTGCGCCGGCGCACCAAGTAGATCAGAACACCGATGCAAAGCAGCACGTTAAATGCGTCGCGAATCAGGTCCCAGCGCCATGCATCCATGCTCACCCTCCCTGGACCGCGCGGTCTACACGCGGATGTTGATCTGCCTGGGGGCACTCTCCTCCGGTGCACCCTGCGGAGCGGCGGCAGCCGTCTCGGCGCCGGCCGCCGGCGCCGGTTCGACTTCCGGTTCTCCCGGCGGCGCGGGTCCGGGCGACTGCCGGCGCAAGTGTCGCTGAAACGCCCCGTCCTGCCCACGGTCATCGCGCGGCGTCATGCGCTTGACGCGGTCGGCCCGATTCACAACCCTGATCGAACGCGGGAAATTCACCGGTTCCATTATTCGTCCCTCCCCGGTTGCCCGCGCGGCGTCCCTTCCCGGTGGGGCGTCAGTCGTCTTCCAGCAGTCGCTCTTTTCGCAGCTTGGTGCGCAGTCGCATGATCGCCTGAGAATGTATCTGGGACACGCGCGATTCGGTGATCTTCAGGACCTCGCCGGCTTCCTTCATGGTCAGCTCCTCGAGGTAGTATAGCGAGATGACCAGCCGTTCCTTCTCGGATAACTGCTCAATGGCCCGTGCCAGCGCGCTCTTGAGCTCCCGCAGGCGCGTCTGGGACAGGGCGTCCTCCTCGTGGTGCATCAGGTAGTTGAGCAGCTTCTCCTTCTCGTCCCGCGACGAGACCCCCAGCTCCTCGAAACTGATGAAGGAGATGCTGGACATCTGCCGCGTGCGGTGCAGATCCTCGAGTTCGACGCCGAGCTCCTCGGCCACCTCCGCGTCCTCCGCCCGCCGGCCCAGGCGCTGCTCCAGCCGTTGGCTGGCATGCTCGAGCTCGCGCAGCTTGCGCCGGCCGGAGCGCGAGAGGTAGTCGCGCGAGCGCAGCTCGCTCAACACGGCGCCCTTGATGCGGAAGATGGCGTAGGTCATGAACTTGTTGTCCCGCTTGGGATCGAAGCGGTCGACGGCTTGAATCAGGCCGATCACCCCGACGTTCATCAAATCCTCCACGTCGACGCTGGCCGGCAGGTGCGCGGCGATGCGCTGCACGATCCGCTTGACGTAGGGCAGGTATTCCTGAATCAGCTGCTCGCGATAGGCCGGCCGCTTCTTGGCCGGGTTACGCGATCGGGCTGCTGCCACGAGCATCTGCATGGTGTTCTCCCGACAGAAGTGCAATCCCCCCTAACGGGGAGTGGATTGAACCAGGTGGTGCCAGAAAAAATTGGTGTTGCCTTTCGGCCGGCTCGACGGCGATGCCTTCACCATCCGCTCGGCCAACTGCGTGAAACAGCGGCTCGCCCGCGACTGCGGGAACAAATCGCAGACCAGCCGCTGGTGTTTGACGCCGCGCGTGACCTTCTCGTCGTTCAGGACGCAGCCCAGATAGTCGACATGGATGTCTAAAAAGCGTTCGGTGACAAGCCCCAGCTGCCGGAACACGTCCTCGCCTTCGCGCGCGCTGGCCACCATGTTGACCAGCAGCTGGCAGCATTTTTCGGCATATTTCAGCGAAAGCACCTTCATCAGCGCATAGGCGTCGGTAATGGCCGTGGGTTCCGGGGACACGACCACGATGATCTCGTGCGCGGTCACGTTGAAATCCATGACATTGGTCGAAATGCCGGCGGCCGTGTCGATCAGCAGGATGTCCATGTCGTCGATCAGGTGGTCGAGCACGGTCAAGAACCGGACTTTCTGCTCGTGCGTGAGCTGGGTCAACTCCTGGATTCCGGAGGAGGCCGGCAGGATCTTCATGTTCCCGGGGCCGTCCACGAGAATGTCGGCGAGTTCCTTCTCGCCGTGGATCACATGCGAAATGTTGAACTTCGGGGCAATGCCAAGCAGCACATCCAGGTTGCCGAGCCCCAGGTCCGCATCCAAAACGAGCACTTTCTGGCCGAGGTTGCTGAACGCAAAGCCCAGGTTGGCGACGATGTTGGTCTTACCGACACCCCCTTTTCCGCTGGTGATGGCAATCACGCGCGCATGGCCCTTGCGCCGGCCGGAATTCTCGCCGCCGGCGCGCGACGAACCGGGTCGCGGCAGGTGGATCACGTTTTTCGTTGAGGGGGAAGCGCCTATCATTTCAGAGTCTCCGCGGCGAACGTCCGTCATCGGGTACCGGCCAGGCGCATGCCCCCCGCGGCCATCGTGTCGGCGGCGGGGTCGGACTGATCCGGGTTGCAGTTGCGGCAGGGCATGAAATGCCGCGACTCGGCTTCGTGCGCCGCTGCGAACTGTATCAGGTTTTCGGGTTTGATTTTGCGGACCCACCTGCAGTCGGGCCGGTGGTAGAGATCGGAGCTGCGGTTGGCCACCAGCGCGGCCGGGGCAGAACCGAATCCGGCCCCGACAACCGGCCGGTCTTCCTCGCTGCGCGGGGACGCTGCGGCCTCCCTCGGCAACAGCCGTTCTAAAATCATCGTCAGCGGATCCGACGACAGGTCTTCCGGGATCCGCGGCCCGTGAGCGGCATAGGACAATGGCAGCCCGGTCTGCAGCGCGAGGTTGAGGGCCGGACCCCACACGTCGGTTTCGTCCAGGCGCGTCAAGACCAACCCGCTCAGGTGGGCACCCTGCCAGGATTCGGCGGTGCGCCGCAGAAGCTTCTCGCGCGTGTTCAGGGCCAGCGTCAGATGAAGCTCGGCCGCCGGCAGCGCGCTCAGCATCTCGTTCAGCTCGTCTCGCCGCCTCTCCTCCCCGGGGCTGATGCCCGGGGTGTCCACAATCACGGTGCCGGCCGTGCCGAAGCGCTCCAGCGCCCGGCGG
>JBGSTS010000212.1:0-4003 GCA_041736435.1 Desulfobacterales bacterium
GGCGCCGCCCCACACCACGCAGGCCGCCAGCACCGCAAGGCCGGCCAGGCCGGTGATCCAGCGTTTGAGATGGGCCTGGCGGTCAGCCATGCAAACATCGCCCCATGGGCGCATGCGGGGCGTCAGACTCGTCCGAAGCGCCGCTCACGCAGTTGAAACTCCTTCACGATTTGCAGAAACGACTCGCGGCCGAAATCCGGCCAGAGGGTCGGCGTGACGAAAATCTCGGAGTACGCCAGCTGCCAGAGCAAGAAATTGCTGATGCGCATGTCTCCGCCGGTGCGGATCAAAATGTCCGGGTCGGGAAGTCCCCGGGTGTCCAAATGGGCCGCGACGGTTTCCTCGGTGATCGCCTCCGGGCTCAGGCTCCCGTCGCGCACGCAGGCGGCGATGGATCGGGCCGCCCGCGCGATCTCGTCGCGGCCCCCGTAGCTCAGCGCCAAGTTCAACTGCAAGGCCGAGTTGGAATCGGTTTCCGCCATGAGCCGGCGCAGCGCCTGCTGCAGATCCTCCGGCAGCCGTTCGATACAGCCGATGACGTGCAGGCGAACGTCGTTTTGGATCAACTCCGCCCGTTCAGCCTCCACAAATCGCCGCAGCAGCCCCATCAGGGCCGCGATCTCCGCCTGGGGCCGCTGCCAGTTTTCAGTGGAAAACGCGTACAGCGTCAGAAACGGGATGCCCAGCTCGCGGCAGGTGCGCACCATTTCCCGCACCGCATCGGCCCCCTTTTCGTGGCCGAAGATCCGCGACAGCAGCCGCTTCTTCGCCCAGCGGCCGTTGCCGTCCATAATGACGGCGACATGCCGGGGAAGCGCGTGGGAGGCGGCGGTGGACTCCCCGGAAGGCAGGTTAAAACTCAAGGATTTCTTTCTCTTTATCTTTGTAGCACGCGTCGATCAGCTGAGTGTGGTCGTCGGTGATCTTCTGGATCTTCTCCTGGGACTTGAACGCGTCGTCTTCGGTGATGGTGCCTTCCTTTTTCATCTCCTTGACGAGCTCGTTCGCATCGCGCCGTAGATTGCGCACCGAGACTTTGTAATCTTCGCAGATCTTGTTGACGACCTTGACCAGCTCCTTGCGGCGCTGTTCGGTCAGGGGGGGGATGGCGATGCGCACGATCTTCCCGTCGCTCGAGGGCGTGAGCCCGAGGTCGGATTTCAATATGGCCTTCTCGATCTCCTTGATGACGGTGACATCCCAGGGTTGGATGGTCAGCAGCCGGCTTTCGGGTGCCGCCAGGGTCGCCAGCTGGTTGAGAGGGGTCAGCGTCCCGTAGTAATCCACTTTGATGCCGTCGAGAAGGGACAGAGACGCCCGGCCCGTCCGGACCCGCTTGAGGTCCTTCTTGAGAGCGCCGATCACCTTTTCCATATTCTCTTTGGTGTCCTGGTAGACCGACTCGATCATGACGTCCTCCTCTGAGCTCGAGAAACCCGGCAGGTTCAGGTCGTAATCCGTGTGCCGACATCCTCGCCGCAGATTACCCGGCGGATGTTGCCTTTCTTCTTCAGGCGGAACACCGCCAGCGGGAGGTCGTTGTCCATGGCAAGCGAGATGGCGGTCATGTCCATCACCTTGAGCTGGCGTTCCAACACTTCCATGTAGCTGATTCGCTTGAGCAGAACGGCGTTCGGATGAATCATCGGGTCCGCGTCGAAGAGGCCGTCCACCTTGGTGGCCTTGAGGAGCATTTCGGCGTGGATCTCCTGGCCGCGGAGCACCGCGGCGGTATCGGTCGTGAAATAAGGGCTGCCCGTTCCGGCGGCGAAAATCACCACCCGCCCCTTTTCCAGATGCCGGATGGCCCGGCGCAGGATGTAGGGTTCCGCCACCTGGTGCACGGCGATGGCGCTCTGCACCCGGGTTTGAATGTCCTGCTTTTCCAGCGCGTCCTGCAGGGCGATGCTGTTGATGATCGTCGCCAGCATGCCCATGTGGTCGGCCGAGGTGCGATCCATGCCGTAGGAGCTGGCGGCGATCCCTCGGAAAATGTTCCCGCCGCCCACGACGATGGCGGTCTGCACGCCGAGCTCGACGATCGAATGCACCTCCTCGGCCACGAAGCGGATCATGTCCGGGCTGATCCCGAATTCCTGATCGCCCATCAAGGCTTCACCGCTGATCTTGACGACCACACGCCGGCACTGCGGTTGGCACATAACATCTACTCCCCGACCTGGAATCGGACGAAGCGCTTGATGGAGATGTTTTCGCCGATCTTGGCGATCAGCTCGTTGAGCAGGTCGGCCACGCGGATATCCGGGTTGCGCACATAGGCCTGGTTCATAAGGCAGCTGTCTTCGAAGAATTTCTTGAGCTTGCCCTCGACAATCTTTTCGATGACCTTTTCGGGTTTTCCGGTCTCCCGCGCCTGGGCCGTGTAGATTTCCTTCTCTTTGGCGACCACCGCCTCCGCGAGGTCCTCGGGTTTGACCCCCAGGGGGTTGGACGCGGCGATGTGCATGGCGATGTTGCGGGCGAACTCTTGGAAGGCCTCGTTCTTGGCCACGAAATCGCTCTCGCAGTTGACCTCCACCATGACCCCCAGCTTGCCGCCCAGGTGAATGTAGCTGGCGATGGCGCCCTCGCTGGTGGCCCGGCCCGCGCGCTTCTGGGCAGTGGCAAGCCCTTTCTTGCGCAGGAAATCGACCGCCTGGACCATGTCGCCGCCGGAAGCCGCCAGGGCCTGCTTGCAGTCCATCATCCCGGCACCGGTCTTTTCCCGCAACTCCTTTACGAGTGCTGCGCTGATCTCGGCCATCATGCCTCCCCTGTGGGTGCCGGTGTCCCGGAATCGGTTCTGCGCTCCTCCGCATCGGCTGCGGCCGGTTCGCCGGTCGTGCGCCGGATGACTTCCACCACCGGCCCTGCCGTGCCGTCGGAAATCACCTTGCGCTCGCCGGGTTTCAAATCGGCGGCGCCGGGGATCGGCTTGGGCTCCTCGACCGGGGCCTTGTCGGCTTCGGCCTGAATGCGTTCCGTCCACTTCTGCCGCCCTTCGATGCAGGCATCGGCGACCCGCGAGGTCAGCAGGCGGATGGCCCGGATGGCGTCGTCGTTGCCCGGGACCGGGTAGTCGATGACATCCGGGTCGCAGTTGGTGTCGACGATGGCGACGATGGGGATGTTGAGCCGGCGGCCTTCGCTCACGGCGATCGCCTCGTTCTTCGGATCGACGATGAACATCGCCCCGGGCAGCTGCGCCATCGGCCGGATGCCGCCGAGATTGGCGTCCAGCTTTTCACGCTCCTTGGCCAGCTTCAGCCGTTCCTTCTTGGGGAAGAGGTTGATGGTGTTGTCGTTGTGGATGGTGTTGAGATAGTTCAGGCGCTCGATGCTCTTGCGGATCGTCTGGAAGTTGGTGAGCATGCCGCCCAGCCAGCGGTTGTGAACGTAGAACATCTCGCAGCGATTGGCTTCCTCGTAGATGGAGTCCCGGGCCTGTTTCTTGGTGCCGACGAAGAGCACCGGTTTGCCGTTGGCCGCTGCGTCCACGACGAAGTCGTAGGCGGTTTTGAACATTTTGACTGTCTTCTGGAGATCGACAATGTAGATCCCGTTGCGCGCCCCGAAGATGTATGGTTTCATTTTCGGGTTCCAGCGCTTGGTTTGGTGACCGAAATGGACCCCGGCCTCCAGCAGTTCCTTCATGGTGACATACGCCATTGGTGTGTTCCCCTTTCGTCTGGTTTTTCCGCCGCCGCCCTCAACCCCGCTGTCGACCTCCGAATCGGGGGCACCCGCAGCGGGTCGGGCGGCGTGTGGGATATGAGATGGCAACGCCAATCCGATCATTATAAAACAGAATCTTTTACCAAAGATTTCAGTGCACCGCAATATTTTTTTTCAACAGCACCACCACCCGGTCGCAACCGGCCAAATCCTTCAGGCACCTAACCTCGGCATAGATGGCTGCCTGCTCGGCCAGCGCGCGCACCGCCTCCCGTTGGTCCGCGCCGATCTCGAGCATGAGCAACCCTCCGGCCGCGAGGTGCCTGCC
>JBGSTS010000286.1:0-8418 GCA_041736435.1 Desulfobacterales bacterium
GCGCCGCCTGCGGTGGCGCGTCCTCCGCGGGCAGCCGGGGTAGCCCGTCCACACGTTGGATGGCCATCCCGGCCCGCAGCGGTGTCATGCAGGCCTTGACGGGCCTCCCGTCGGCGATGACCAAACACTGGGAGCACTGACCGTTGGCACAGAAGATCCCCTGAGGGCTGCCGTCCTTCGCATGGTGGCCGAACACGTGGACCCCGGCAGCGACCAGGGCCGAGGAGATCATCTCCCCCTCGCGCCCGGAAAGCGGCCGGTCGTTCCAGGTGAAAGACACCTCTCTTGCTTCCGAAATCGTCAAAATGGGGTGCTGGCGAATGCGCATGGGCCTCACCGCTTCCTCTGGGCCGCAGCGCTCGGCACTGAGCCCCCGCGGCGGGGAGAAGCAGGCACGCCGGCCCCCTCCTCCAGTTCGCGGCGTTGCATGTAAGCATTGAACCGTCGCACATGCTCGCGAGCGAGCCGCCGGGCATCGACGGCGGAACCTGCGGCGACCGCATCGACCAGCCCGCAGAGATCCCGGTAGTTTTCCTCGAGCTCCCGCTCATCCATCGACAGAAAGCGATCGTAGTAGCGATGGATGTTTTCGTGAATGGAGGCGAGCACGCTCTGGTAAATCGGGTTTTGAGTAGTGGCGGCAATGGTGGTGTGGATCTGCTTGTCTTTTTCCAGAAACTCGTCGCGCCGCCGCCCGCCACCCGTTACGCAGGCCCGGGCTACCGCCAGCAGATCCCTCAACTTGCGAATGTCGGCGGGAGTGCGCCGCTCGGCGGCCTGCGCCGCGATGCTGCCCTCCACCCCCTCGCGGAACTCGGCCAGGTGCTGCAGCGACACGGCCTGCGAGCGGATCAACAGACCCAGACTTTCGGTAACTCCCCCGGTGTCCATGGCCTTGACCACCGAGCCGCCGCCGACCCCCAGACGGATTTCGATCAGCCCCTTCTGCTCCAGCACCCGCAATGCTTCCCGCAGGGTCCCGCGGCTGATCTGAAACATCTCCTTCAGGTCGCGCTCGGGCGGCAGTGTCTGACCGGTTTCGATGCGGCCGGTCAGGATAGCCTCTTCGATCTGGGCCACCACCTCCTGGAAGACCCGGGTGGGTTTTGCGGTTTGAAACATGGCCGGACATCCGATACGGGTTTTTTGTAATGGTTAAACCATTTGTACCTTTGCGCGGCCCCAATGTCAAGCGCAACAGCGCAACCACCGCTTTCGGCGGAGTTAGTGCTTGACTATCGGGGGATGAGTTCATAAGAACCGAGAGGTCTTCCAACATCCATGAAGGAGGCGGCAGTGGACCGGTTGATCGACAGAAAGATCTGTTTTTTGGGTTGCGGGAACATGGGCGAGGCCCTGGTGAGCGGTCTGGTGCAATCCGGCTCGGCTCAGCCGGCGAACATCATCTGCACGGACATCCGCGAGGAGCGGCTCGAGGAGCTTCGCACCCGCTACGGGGTCCGCACCGCGAGCAGCAACGCGGAGGCCGCGTCGCCATCGGAGATCATCATCTACGCCGTCAAACCGCAGCTCATGGCGGAGGTATTGAAGGAAACCGCCGATCAGCTGGATATGTCCAAGCTGATCATCTCCATCGCTGCCGGCGTCCCGCTGCGGGCGATCGAATCCCTCTTGCAGAAGCAGTTGCGCCTGATCCGGGCCATGCCCAATATCGCGGCCTCGGTCAAGGAGTCCGCAACGGCACTGTCGGCCGGCAAGCATGCACGCAAGGAAGACGTCGACCTGGCGCTGGCCGTATTCAACTCCGTGGGCAAAACCGTCTTCCTGCGAGAGAACTACCTGATGGATGCCATCACCGGGCTGAGCGGCAGCGGCCCGGCCTACCTCTTCATTATCGTCGACGCGCTGGCCGACGCCGGGGTGAAAATGGGGCTTTCGCGCAAGGACGCCCAATACCTCGCGGCCCAGACCGTCCTGGGGGCGGCCAAGATGCTGATGGAAACCGGCGAGCACCCCGGCCAGCTCAAGGACCGTGTAACCTCGCCCGGCGGCACGGCCATTGCCGGCATCCACACGCTGGAAAAAGGCGGGTTGCGAACCACCCTAATCAACGCCGTCGAGGCGGCCACCCAGCGCTCCAAGGAACTCGGCGAGCTGATGATCAAGTATTTTGCCGAGTCGAACCACAGCTGAATGGCTTGCCGGCCAAACGCCCGGCCGGGGTCCACATAAAACGGGGAATCATCGTGTTGCTGCTCCATGGAAAAAACAGCTGCAAAGTGGAACCGGCCCGACACGGCCGTGCCCTGCACCGGGCGTACCCAACCATACGATTTTTGATGTGTTGGGTCGTCGGAACCATGGCGATCGCCTGCGGTGCAAACCCAATGGACGGCGAGGCAGAGGCTTCTGAAAAAATAGAATGGCACTCGTATCAAGCCGGCATGGCACGCAGCGGCGCGGAGAATAAGAAGGTCTTTCTTCATTTTTACGCCGACTGGTGCACCTATTGCGCCGAAATGGAGCGCAAGACCTTTCAGAACCCGGCTGTGATCGCCGCGCTCAACCGCAACGTCATCCCCATCCGGGTGGATTCCGACCGCGAAAAAGAGATTTCGGCGCTTTTCCGGGTCAAGGGGCTTCCGGACTCATGGTTTCTGGCCGAAAACGGCGACATCATCGGTCATCGCCCAGGCTTCATCCCGGCCGAGCAGTTCCTGGCGATCCTGAACGTAGTTATGGGCGGGAAGTAAGGCCCGAGACCCCAGCGTCTTGGGTCGATGCCGAAGGTCCAAGCCACGCCTATTTCCGGATCAACGGCCGGCGTAGGGCACGCACCAGAATGCACACCATGAGGACGGCGCTGATCATTACCAGCAGACGCGGAACCCAGGCGTAGCCGCGGTAGGCCTCCACCTCCTGGGCAACGGATGCCCCGATCACCCCGAACAGCAGAACGGCCGCCAGCAGCAAGAGCACGAGCGACACGCCGAGCGCCGGATGAAAGCGCAATGCGAGAGACGTGCGCGACGGCGTCAGTTGATTGCGGGGAAGCGGCATTGGGTCGTGACCTTCAATCGATCCGGCGCGCCGGGAGCCTCTGCCGGTCGGTGCGACAAGCGGCGGCGAACGCCCGATCCGTGCATCAAACATTCACCTATCGCGATGGAGGTTAGGATGCAAGGCGTCAGGCGCCAGACCGGCACTCAGCACTCTTTTTGGAAGGCCGCGGGGGTGACGGGGATCCTCCTCGCCGCCGCCAGCGGGATCGGAGGCTGTGCCATGCCCATCAAAACCGAACTGCCGGGGGCGGCCGCGGTCGCCCCCGGCACCCTCATCGATGCGCGGACCGGCGCTCCGGTCGCCTTCGAGGCGATGCTGAGCGATGTTCGCACGGCCAGAGTCCTGTATATCGGCGAACAGCACACCTCCGCCTCCCATCATGAAATTCAGCTGCGGATCATCCGCGCGTTGCATGCGGGCGGGGAGCAACTGACGGTCGGCCTGGAGATGTTCGACCGCTCTTACCAACCCGTGTTGGACCTCTGGTCGGAAGGCGGGCTCGACGAGGAAGCCTTCCTGCGCCGCACCCACTGGTATGCGAACTGGCGCTTCGACTATGCGCTTTACCGTGAGATCCTCGCCTTCGCCCGCAGCGAGCGTATCCCCCTCGTGGCCCTGAATGTGCCGCCCAACATCCCGCCCAAGATCCGCGTGGGCGGTATCGACACCCTGTCGGCTTACGAAAAACGGTTTCTGCCGCATGAAATCGATACCGGCGTGGTGCCCCACCGGGAGTTTGCCGAAAAGATCTTCGCCCAGCACGGGTTCAAGAACACCCGGTTCGAGGATTTCTACATGGCCCAGTGTGTCTGGGACGAGGCCATGGCGGATGCCGCCGCAGCCTGCATGCCGGCCGGCCTGATGGTCATTCTATCGGGAAACGGCCACATCCAATACCGGTACGGCATACCGCAGCGGCTTCACCGGCGCACCGGCTTGCCTTACCGCACCATCTTCCCGGTTTCGGCCGGGGCTCCCATCGACCTTGCCATCGCCGATTACATCTGGGTGACCGATTGATGCGGTCGGTGATGCTGCGCTGAAATCTCCCTCCGAACAGGATTTCCCGCCAGACTGGAGGGCGCTTGAGGATATCGTTCGATTTTGCAAACAAATACTATATGTTGAAAGAATTTCTTGACAGCATCCCACATGTTGTGTGAAAATGTAACTGTAGCATCGAAACGGCCCACATTGCCGCGCCCTCGCCCGATACACGACAACAATTTATGAAAAGATCATCTCACACCGCCAGACGGCCGCTGCAATCCCGGCCGCGCGCAGGACTGACGTAAAACGCTGATCCGATCAACGACCCCCAGGAGATGGCTGCGTGTCTGAATCGATTGAAAAAAGGGACAAACGAATCGTCGAGTTTGATTCATCCAAAATCACCGCGGCCATCGCCAAGGCCGGAAACGCCACAGGCGAATTCACGGACCGCGACGCCAAGAAGCTGACGCTGCGAGTGCTGACCCTCGCGCATGAGCTCCGGCTGGGGCCCATCCCCAAGGTTGAGGAAATCCAGGACATTGTCGAGCGCGTCCTGCTGGACTCCCCCTTCCACAAGACCGCCAAAGCCTACATCCTCTATCGCGAGCAGCACGCCCAGATCCGGAAAATCACCACCCGCGCCAACGTCGACCTGGTCAACCACTACATCGAGAAGCTGGATTGGAAGATTCGCGAAAACAGCAACATGAGCTACTCCCTGCAGGGGCTCAACAACTACATCTCCTCCGAGGTAACCTCGGAGTACTGGCTGAACTCGATCTATCCGCCGGAGGTTCGCGCCGCCCACGCGGAGGGTGACCTCCACATCCACGACCTCAACCTGCTTTCGGTCTACTGCGTGGGGTGGGACCTGATGGATCTGCTGCGCCACGGGTTCAAGGGGGTCGAGGGTAAAGTCGAAAGCTCTCCGCCCATGCACCTGCGCAGCGCCTTGGGGCAAATCGTCAATTTTTTCTACACTCTCCAGGGGGAGGCCGCCGGCGCCCAGGCCATCTCCAATTTCGACACCCTGCTCGCCCCCTTCGTGCGCGCCGACCGGCTCGAGTACAAAGATGTCAAGCAGGCCCTGCAGGAGTTCATCTTCAACATCAACATCCCGACGCGGGTAGGATTTCAGACGCCATTTACAAATATCACCCTCGACCTCACGGTGCCGGCAACCCTTCGGGACCACCCGGTGGTGGTCGGCGGTCGCGAGCGCGCCGAGACCTACGCCGACTTCCAGCCGGAAATGGATGCCATCAACCGGGCCTTCGCCGAGGTCATGATGGAGGGGGATGCCAAGGGCCGCGTCTTCACCTTTCCGATCCCGACTTACAACATCACAGCCGATTTCAAGTGGGACAACCCGACCCTGGAGCCGATCTGGAAAATGACCGGGAAATACGGGGTCCCCTACTTTTCCAATTTCGTCAACTCGGACATGTTGCCGGAGGATGCGCGTTCCATGTGCTGCCGGCTGCGCCTGGACAACCGTGAACTACTGAAGCGCGGCGGCGGGCTGTTCGGCGCCAATCCGCTTACCGGTTCAATCGGCGTGGTAACGATCAACCTGCCGCGCATCGGTTTTTTAAACGACGGCGAGGAGAGCTTCTTTGCCCGTCTGGGCCGCATGGTGCGTCTGGCCGCCGAAAGCCTGTCCATCAAACGCAAGGTGCTCGAGCAGTTTACCGACAAAAACCTCTACCCCTACTCCAAGTTCTACCTGCGCGAGATCAAACGCAACAGCGGCCTCTATTGGAAGAACCATTTTTCAACCATCGGGATCATCGGCATGAACGAGGCCTGCCTTAATTTTTTGAACCGTGACATCGGCACCGCGGAGGGACAGCGGTTTGCCTTGCGCGTGATGGATTTCCTGCGGGAAACCATCGCGGGGTTGCAGGAGGAGACCGGCTCCTTGTTCAATCTGGAGGCAACCCCGGGCGAAGGCACCTCCTTCCGCTTGGCCATGCTGGACCGAGGCAAATTCCCGGCCCTGCGCAGCGCCAACGATTCTGATGTCAGGGCCCGTGGGACCGCCCCGTACTACACCAATTCCAGTCAACTGCCGGTGGGGTACACGGACGATCTGTTCGAGACCCTGAGGCTTCAAGACGACCTGCAGTCCAAGTATACCGGCGGCACGGTCCTGCACATCTTCCTCGGCGAGCAGGTCAAGGACACCGCCGCCATCCGCGCTCTGGTGCGAACGATCGCCAACCGCTATCGGCTCCCGTATTTCACACTGACGCCGACCTTCAGCGTCTGCCCAACCCACGGGTATCTGGACGGTGAACAGCCCTGCTGCACTCACTGCAGTGAAACGACCGAAGTCTACTCCCGCGTGGTCGGCTATCTTCGACCGGTAGCCCAGTGGAACCCCGGCAAGCAGGCTGAGTTCGGAGACCGCAAAAGCTACCAGGTCGCATCCTGAACCGCGGAAGGCAATGCCCAGCGGGCTCGGGGACCCCGAATCGTTGTTCAGGCTCGCCGCGATAGACCCGGATGCAACCAAGGCCATCCCCATGCACATCGGCGGAATCCAGAAACACTCCCTCATCGACTATCCCGGCAAGCTCGTCTGCGTTCTCTTTCTGGCCGGCTGCAACTTCCGCTGCCCCTATTGTCACAACCCTCAGCTGGTTGGGGCACTCGGCACCCGGGCGGCAAGGCTCCCCATCGAGGAAGTGATGATCTTTCTGGAGCAGCGCCGGGGGCTGCTCGAAGGTGTCGTCGTCTCCGGGGGGGAACCCACCCTGCACCGCGGTCTGCCGGATGCATGCCGCCGCCTCAAGGAGATGGGCTACGCCGTGAAACTTGACACCAACGGCAGCCGACCGCAGATGATTCGGCGGCTCCTGGCCGAAAAAGTGGTGGATTATCTGGCCATGGACATCAAGATGGAGCCCGAGCGCTATTCAGCCTGCATCAGCCGCCGGTGCGACGCCGGCGCGGTCACCGACAGCATCCGCTGCGTGATGGAATCGGGTATCGACTACGAATTTCGCACCACATGTGTCAAACCGCTGGTCACCCCGCAGGTTGTCGAACACATCGCCCGCCTCATCCAGGGCGCCCGACGCTACGCCCTCCAGACCTTCAGGCCCGGGCGCATGCTCCGGCCGGAATTCTTTGACGGTATCGACCCCGCTGCCTCCGCTCTGGAAATGGAGACGCTGAAGGAGCTCGCCGCTCCATGGGTCCAGCGCTGCATCCTGCGTTAGCCCGAACCTCACCCTGCGGGCGGGCCTATCTGGCCGCATCGGTCACGCCATGGCGGTATTGCGGGCCATTCGCAATACGATCGTAGGCCGTCATGGCCCGACGCCTTGCGGCTACAGCCACCTCGTCTTGTAAAACATTCGCGCTGGCCGCCGCGACGGCGCACAAGGAAAAAAATCTTGTCTTCGGCAGGCAGCCGTGTTAAGCGGAACGGCTGAAGCGTCGACGGGGGTAGCACCGCGATCGAGCGGTAACGATAGGCCCACGGCGCCTTGGACAAGGCTCAACGCGTGAACGGTTCATAAGGAGGGCACGTTTTATGGATAGCGGCGGCAAATTCCTGACATTCACCTCGATCCTGATCCTGGCGCTGGTCCTGCAAGGGCTCCTGATCATCGGCGAAACACGCGAAACCCCTGAAAAGGCGGCCATCGAGTTTTCAAGGGCCTATTTCTGGCTCGACCCCGCCATGGCAGACCGGCTCTGCAGTGCGTTCGCCCGTGCGGATGAATCCGATCCGATTCAGGCCTATCTGCAGCGAATCGAGGATAAGGCACGCTCCATGGGCTACAGCCTCGACTACATGAAGCAGGTGCTTTACCAGATCGAGGCCCGCACGCTGCGGCAGGACGGCGGAGAGGCTGACGTCCTGGTGACCGCTACCCGCAAACGCGCCATCAACCCGGTGTTCGGCGCCCTCGGGGAAGCCTTCGCACTGACGACGCCCCACCGCGTTGAGGCAACCCTGCGCCTGCAGCGGGAAGAGGGGCGCTGGAAAGTCTGTGGTCGACCGTTTGCCCTGACGGAGAGCTGAACCGGACCTGCCGGCGCCGTTCCGAGCGCCTCGGCGCCACGGCCCGTGATCTGGCAGACCTGACGTGTGCCTGACGCCGGCCCGCGACCGCCCATGACCGACCTGACGCAACTCTACCTGGCGCTGCGCCAGCGGGCACGCCAGATTGTCTCCCGGCTGCCTGAACCTGATTTCTACCGCCAGGAAGCCGCTGCACTGAATCTCTCCGAATCCCTCTTTGAAACCGCTCCCCTCGTTGCGGACCTGCACCATGCCGTGGTCGACCTGCTGGAGGACGACTTCGGCCACGGCATGCTCCACGCCCGCAAGGTGGCCGTGGACGCCGGGGCGCTGGTCCACATCGAAGGTCTCGTCGGCGGCAT
>JBGSTS010000295.1:0-15072 GCA_041736435.1 Desulfobacterales bacterium
GCGCCGGGGAGGATGGCGGCGGACGAACGCCGCGTGCCGCCGCCAACGGCGCATGAGCGTTTCGAACGGCGCATGGTGACGATGATGCTTCAGGTCCCGGACATGATCCCCGAAATGATAGACCGCCATATTCTGGATTGTTTTGAGGACGGCCCGTTGAAACAATTAGCGGCGGACATCATGGCCTGCGACCACTGCGTGGGCGCAGCGGTGGCCGATTTGCTGGCGCGTTTGCCGGACGGGCCTCGGCGGGAGCAGCTGGCGCTGTTGGCCATGAGCGAAGAGGCGTGGGACCCCAAGGGCTGCCGCACGCTGCTCAACCGGTTTGTCGAGAATTGCCGAAAGCAGCCGGCGCGCCAGTTTTTACAACAAGGCATCGAGGCCGCTGAAAAAGCGCAGAACGACGCCGAGGTGATGCGGCTTTTAAGCGAAAAGCAAAAGCTGGCGGTGCAGCGGAGGAACCCGGAAGCGACCGCACCGGATAAACGGTAGCGGTCGCCGGCCCGCCGCTGCATGCGCGGGCTGCAGACCGGTCACGAATTCGGAGACGTCGGGAGGCAACTAGGCATGGCGAAGAAAGCTGCAGCGAAGAGCAAACCCAAGGAGACGGTTACCCCGTCGCGTCCCCGGAAAAAGACGGTCGCAAAGGCCCCGCCCCCAAAGCCGTCGAAGACCCAGGCAGCCCGCAGACCGGTCGAAGTTGCCCGGAAAGAGGCCGACGTTAAGGTCGACAAGCGGGCGATCCAGGAGCTGCTGGCCAAGGGCAAGAAGCAAGGGTATCTGACCTATGATGAAATCAACGAAATCCTGCCCGAAGACATGCTGTCACCCGAGCAGATCGATGAAACCTTGATGCTTTTCGACGACAACGGCATCGACGTCGTCGACGAAAAGCAAAGCCGCCCGCTGCAAAAATCAAAGAGCCTGCCCGAGGTCAAACCGGCCGCCAGTGAAGAGTCCGACGGCGCCGAATACGGTACGGTCACCGATCCGGTCAAGATGTACCTGCGTGAAATGGGGATGGTAACGCTGCTCAGCCGGGAAGGGGAGGTGGAGATCGCCAAGAAGATCGAAGCCGGTGAGCAAGAGGTGCTGCGCGCGCTGCTGGACACCACCGGCGGAGTCGATGCCATCATCAGCCTGGGCGAAAAAATCGAAAGCGGGATGCTGCGGCCAAAACACGTGCTGCGCGACATCGATGAAGGCGACACGCACACCGACGAGGTCGTGCAGACCGAAAAATTCCTGGAAACGATCCGCCGCATCAAGGCCATCCACAACGACACACGCCCCTTGCGCGAGCAGGTCTTCACGGCGACCGGGGACGAACTGAAACAGCGTAAAATCCGCCGCCAGCTGCAGCAGGGCATTTCCGACATCTTTGAGCTGCTAAAGGACTGGCGGCTCGAGGCGGCCGTCATCGACGAGATCGAAAACGTCATCTTCGAGCAGATCCAGTGGTTCGAGGCCATGTCGCGGAAGGTGGCCAAAACATCGGACCGGTTCAACTCCTCGATCAAGGACTTGCGGGATCACCTGACGTCAAAGACCGCGTTCACCAAGTGGGCTGCGCCGCGCTGCAGCCTGACACGCGACGACACCCACACGGCCTACAGCGAGATCCGCAGCACTATCGACCTGATGGCCTCCCGCGAAGCCGAGCTCTGCGCCAACAGCCGCATCTTGAAGCGGGTCATGGCCTCGGTGGAGGACGGACGCTTAAAAGCCAAACTGGCTAAAAGCGAGCTAACCCGAGCCAACCTGAGGCTCGTGGTCAGCATCGCCAAAAAGTACACCAACCGCGGACTGCAATTCCTCGATTTGATCCAGGAAGGCAACATCGGCCTGATGAAGGCGGTGGATAAGTTCGAGTACCGGCGGGGCTACAAGTTCAGCACCTATGCCACCTGGTGGATCCGCCAGGCGATCACCCGGGCGATCGCCGACCAGGCGCGCACCATCCGAATCCCGGTGCACATGATCGAGACCATCAACAAGCTCATCCGCACCTCGCGCTACCTCGTCCAGGAGCAGGGCCGCGAGCCGACGCCCGAGGAAATTGCCGAGAAGATGGAAATCCCGCTTGAAAAAGTGCGCAAGGTGCTCAAGATCGCCCGGGAGCCCATCTCGCTCGAGACCCCCATCGGCGAGGAGGAAGACAGCCATTTGGGCGACTTCATCGAGGACAAGAAGTTCATGCTGCCGTCCGAGGCCGCGGTCAGCATCAATTTGGCCGAGCAAACGCGCAAGGTATTGGCGACGCTGACCCCACGGGAAGAAAAGGTGCTGAGAATGCGCTTCGGCATCGGCGAGAAGGCGGATCATACGCTGGAGGAGGTCGGGCAGGACTTTGCCGTCACCCGTGAGCGCATCCGACAAATCGAAGCCAAAGCGCTGCGCAAACTGCGCCACCCGACCCGCAGCCGCAAGCTCAAGCACTTCATCGAAACCTGATGCGGCCGGCGAGCCATGTCGATGCAGGGAAGGCGCCCGGCCGAAGAGCCTGGAAGACGCGGTTCGCGTTCGCGGCGCGCTTGACAAACGTTGCGACGACCGATACACATACCCGCACCATTTGCGGGCCCATAGCTCAGCTGGTAGAGCCACCGGCTCATAACCGGTCGGTCCCTGGTTCGATCCCAGGTGGGCCCATGCCAGTCACCTATGAGCGGGCCATTTTGAGTGGAGCCGCTTGAACCCCAGGCGCGGGTCCTACGACCCACGCCTTTGCTTTGACCGGAACTGCCGCCATGGCCGTAGCGCTGGAAGTGATTACCCGGATCCTGGAGGTCATCGCCCCGGCCGCCGCCGCGGAACCCTGGGACAACGTCGGGCTGCAGGTCGGCGATCCCGACGCCACGGTGGCGCGAATCTGGGTGGCCCTGGATGCCGGTCCGGAGGTGATCCGGGCCGGGGGCGAAGCCGGGATTGATCTCATCATCGCACACCACCCTCTGGTCTTCCGGCCGCTGAAGCAGATCGACTTAGGCACGCCGATCGGAGCCGCGATCGCAGACGCCGTGTGCCACCAACTGGCCGTCGTCTGCCTGCACACGAACCTCGACGCGGCGCCGAACGGGTTGAACGACTGGCTGGGTCGGCGGCTGGGCTTAAAGCGAATGCGGCCTCTGTCCGCTGCGGAGAACCTGCCTCCCGGGTCCGGCATCGGGCGAATCGGAAACCTCTCCCGGCCACAGCGCCTGGCAACGCTCGCCCGGGATGTCAAAAAGCGTCTGGGCGCCGCCATGGTCCGAGTGGTCGGCGACCCTCGAGCGATGGTGCGCTGCGTGGCCGCCTCTACGGGCAGCGGCGGCAGTCTCGTGCCGCTTTTTCTTCAATCCGAGGCCCAGGTCTTCATCAGCGGTGATCTGAGCTATCATGCCGCGCGGGAGGTGCAATACGCCGGCCGCAGCCTGATCGATGTCGGTCACTTCCACTCCGAGCACCTCATGAAGGACGCTTTGGTCATGCGGCTTCGAAGCGAGTTTTCCCGGCGGCACATGGCCGTTTGCGTGCAGGCCTGTCCACTGGAATCAGATCCGTTCACGCTGATGTGAATTCCCGCGGGGAGGGCCGGCTCCGACCCGACCCGCCCACAATGGGATGGTGCCATGGCAACCGACATACGCGATCAAACCCGCACCCTGAGCCAGCTCCAAAAGCTGGAGCTGGAGGTGCGCCGGCTGCAGGCGATGCTGGGCCGGGTCGAGGAACAAACCGCCGTGCTGAACACCCAGCTGCAGGCGTGTCAAGACCCCGTCGCGTCCGCCCTTTGCCTGCAGCAGGAACTCCAGAAGACCTATCGTTCACAGGAAGCCGAACTGCAGGCAAACCAGGACCGGATCGACAAGAGCCACGAGAAGCTGCGGTCGGTCAAAACCAACAAGGAATACCAGTCCGGCCTCAAGGAGATCGATGATCTCAAGCAAATCGGGTCAAAGCTGGAAGACGAGATGATCGCCGGCCTGGATCAGATTCAGGCCGGCCAGGAGTTTCTAAGCGAGCACCGGGCGCAAGCCGACCGCCGCGCGGAGCAGATCCGCACCGAAATGGAGCAGGTCCGGCGCGAGGCCGTGGAGTCGGCGGAGCGGCTGGCAGCGGTGCAAACGCAGGCCGATGAGATGTCCCGGCGCCTCGCTCCGGACCTGCTGGCCCTTTACCACAGAATCCGCGACCGCAAGCCCGACGGCATCGCCGTGGCCGAGGTGCGCTCGGCGGTCTGCGGGGGTTGCCATGTCAACATCCCGCCCCAGATGTACAACGAAATGCAGCGGCGGGATCGCTTGAAGAATTGCCCCAACTGTGACAGAATTATTTATTGGGAAAACGATGAGGAGCGGTCGGAGTAGACTGGGCGGTCGCCGGCGTGCAAACGCCGGAGGAAAGTCCGAACACCGCAGGGCAGGGTGCTCCCTAACGGGGAGTCGCGGCGACGCGAAGGAAAGTGCAACAGAAAGGACACCGCCCGAGGCGCCGGCCCCATGCGGGGCCATGGCCGAGGGTAAGGGTGAAAAGGTGCGGTAAGAGCGCACCAGTCCCCCGGGCGACCGGGGGGCTCGGCAAACCCCACCCGGTGCAAGACCAAATAGAGGAGCGTTCGAGGGCGGCCCGCCCGAGCTCCCGGGTAGGTCGCACGAGGTGCCGGGCAACCGGCACCCCAGAGGAATGACCGTTGCCCGCCGCGGGGTGACCCGCGTCGGGAACAGAATTCGGCTTACGGGCTGCTCCGACCGCACCCGCTCCCGCCAACCCCGTACCGCAAGAGCACTATGGACCAGAGCCTCTCAACGGACAACACCCCACCGGAGCCGGACATCACCGCCTTCGCCGCGAAGGTGCCCATCTTTTCCAGCGACTATCTCAAATGCGTGCTCTTTATCGCGGGACCCGAACACCCGCAAGGGGCCTTCAGCCAGAAATTTTATTCCACCCTGGCGTCGGCCTCCACCCTGGTTGAAGATTTTCTGGACTATCACGGTGCCAAAAACAACCGCACCTGGTATTTCTTTCGTGAATTGACCGCCGCCGTGCGCCACATCGGGCTGGCTTCCAATTTTCAAAAACACATCTCCAACCGGCTGCAGTACTATGATCTTCCTGACAGCGCCGAATTTAAAAACGACGCGACGGCTGCTCTGGATTTTTTGAACCAGTGTCTGCGGCAGATGGCGCCGGTCGTGCTGGAGGAAGCACGCCGGCTCAACATCACGCTGCCGGCGGAACGGTTCCGCGACGCGGATTTCCCGAGTCTGAACACGTCGACCATGCTCGCGTTCGACATCGATGACGAGAACAAGGACCAACAGCAGCAGCACATCGTCAAGATCGCCAGTGAGTTCCTGAACATTCTGAAAAGCTTCGACCAGATCAAGTTTTACGAGCGCTACAGCCTGGCTGAAATCCGGGCGATCATCCCGGACAAAATCAACGAGGTCGAAATCCGGCGCTACGAAATGCTGGTGCACAACCTGCAGTCCTCGTTCGACACCTACGTCATCCATGGCGGTTTCCGCTTCGGCAACCGCAAGCTCAAGCAGCTGCGGGGGTTTTTCTCGGTCATCTTCCATCTGTTTCAAATGGTGGGGCGGTTGCTGCACTTTTACGAGCGGCACCTGCACGCCGCCGGCTATAAAAACACCTACAAGCGGGTGCAGGAACAGCTCTCGGTTCTCATCGACCCGGCCCGGCTGCTGGACTGCACGATCAACTACGGCCTTTATTACGTGTGCCACTTTCTCGCCCTGGGCAAAGAGCATGCCCGCATGATCCTCAACGAGAACATCGAACGCGCCTCGATCCGGGTCGGGGTGCCGCAGAAGCTGGGGTTTCATTCGCGGCCCAGCCTGCTGGTGGCCAAGATCGTCCAGCATTACGGCGGCCAGGTGGAGCTGGTGGTGGGCGAGGACCGATTCGACGCCAGCAGCGTTCTCGACATGCAGTGGGCGGGCGGCAAGATTCAAAAGGAAAACATCAAAGATGTCGTCTTCGAAGGCGACGCTCGCACCCTCAAGGATATCGAGATTCTGGCCGGGGTCAACTACGGTGAAGACCTGATGGGAAAGGGCATTCCCCTGCCGAAGGAACTCAAGTATCTCAAGTAGAACCGACGCACAGGATCCGGGAGGTAAGGCGAGACCATGGTGCATGCGTTGATCATGGCGGCGGGCAAAGGGGTCCGCCTGCCCGGGCCGCAGCCGAAGCAGTACCTGCCGCTGGCCGGGGTGCCGATTCTCACGCGCACCTTGCGCGCCGTGGAGTCCTGCGCCACCGGTTTCGCGAGCATCGTTCTGGTGGTGCTCCCCGAGGATATCGACGTTTGCCGCCGGCACATTGTCGCTCCGGCCGGGTTGAAGACACCCGTGACCCTGGTGGCCGGGGGCGCACGGCGGCAGGACTCGGTTTATCATGGACTCCGCGATCTCGGACCGGACGATGCCGTGGTGGCCATCCATGACGGGGTGCGACCCTTGGTGCCGCCAGCGCTGATCGACGCCTGCGTTAAGACCGCGCACCGGCACGGCGCCTGCATTGCCGCCGTGCCGGTGTGGGACACCGTGAAGCGCAGCGGACCGGACGGCGTCATCGAAGCCACCCTCCCGCGGGATGCCATCTGGCTGGCCCAAACGCCGCAGGCGTTTCGCATCGGGCTGATCCGCCGGGCACACGAAGACGCCCGGCGTGACGGTTTCTACGGGACCGATGATGCCGCCCTGGTCGAACGCCTGGGGGCTCCCGTTCACCTCGTCCCCGGCAGCCGAAGGAACATCAAGATCACCACCCGCGAGGACGTGTGCATCGCGGAAGCCCTGGCGGCCCAACCTCCATATCCGGAAAGCGATTGACACTGCCGATCCGGTATCTAATTTTGCTGTCAGCATGTGATCGGAACACCACCATCATCCCATTGAGGAGCAGACGATATGCAGGAGACCCGGCAATCCGGCCCGAACGAGAGAGACTTGGCCAGTGAGGCCTATCTGCGGCAGCTGAAGCAGAGCTTCGAACAGCTGCCCAACGACATCCCGCTTCTGCTGTTTACCGACAAGGGCGGCGACACGGTATTTACCCAGGCGACGCGCCAGGTCATCCGGGCCTTTCGCGAACTGAGCCCCCGCATCACCCTGAAAGAGTATGGGCTGGACCATGAGTTGGCCCGCCGCTATCAGGTCACCCGCTCGCCGACGCTCCTGGTGGCACCGGAGCGTTATTCCATTCGATGGCTGGGGGCCCCGATGGGCGAGGAGGCCCGCACACTGCTGGAGACCTTCATGCTGGTGGGGCTCGGGCGAAGCAATCTGAACGAGCAGTCGCAGAAAGTCCTCCGACGCATCCACTCGGCGCGACAAGTCAAGGTGTTCGTCAGCGCAACGTGCCCCTACTGCCCGCAGCAGGCCGTCAACGGGGTCAAGGCCGCGATCGAGCTGCCCGAACACATCTCCCTTGAGATCATCGATATCCAGTCCGAAACCGAACTGGCCAACCAGTACGCAGCGCACAGTGTTCCCATGGCCTTTGCCAACGAGGTTCTCATCGGTCACGGCGCACAGACCGAAGAGGTTTTCATGCTCTCCCTTGAAAAACTCGAGGCACAGACGATTTTCATCCCGGACAGCGACGCCGAGCAGGTCGAAACCGATTTGGTGATCGTGGGCGGGGGGCCGGCGGGTTTGACGGCGGGCATCTACGCCGTGAGGAGCGGGCTGCGCACCGCGATCGTCGAGCGCCAGGCGCTTGGGGGCCAGGTGGCCACCACCCCCGTGGTTGAAAACTACCCGGGGTTCACCTCGGTCGGGGGCAAGACGCTGGTGGACATCATGGTGAGTCATGCGCTGCAGTATGTACAGATCTTCCAGGGGGAAGGGGTGCTGGACATCGCGCACGGCAACCCGATCGTCGTGCAGACAAGCCGGCGCAAATTCATGACCAAGGCCATCCTCTTGGCCACCGGCGCAACGCATCGGCACCTGGACGTCCCCGGCGAATCCCGGTTGGCCGGACGCGGCGTGAGCTACTGCAGCACCTGCGACGGGCCGTTGTTCAAAGGCAAGAGCGTCGTCATGGTCGGCGGCGGCAACAGCGCCGTTACCGAAGCCCTGTATCTGCACCACATGGGGGTGCGGGTAACGCTGATCCACCGCCGAGACACCCTGCGGGCCCAGGACGTCCTGGCACGGCAGCTGACCGAAAACGACATCCCGGTCCGCTGGAACACCGAAATCAAGGAGATTCGCGGAGAGGACCGGGTGCGTGAGGTTCTGCTGGCAAACAATCGCAGCCATCAAAACTCCGTTTTCCCCACCGACGGGGTGTTCATCGCCGTCGGCTACGAACCGGCCGTGGAGCTGGCCGGCAAGCTGGGGCTCGAGATCAACACCGACGGGTACATTCACCACGACGGCAAGCACCGAACGAAGCTGCCCGGTGTCTACTCCGCCGGCGACGTGGAGGGCGGCTACAAACAGATCGTGACCGCCGCGGGACAGGGCGCCGAAGCGGCCATGACCATTTTCGCCGATCTGATCAACCCCTACTGGCTGAAATGATCGCCCCCGGTTGATCTGCAGCGCGCGACCCGTGCGGGGCTTGTTCTTGACGCTGGCCGGGGTTCGAAACGGCAGCACAAAGCCAGGATACGGCCTTCACGCTCAGGGGTCACATGCGGCGCAGACGCTCGGCCGCTTCGTTCAGAGTGGCCTGGGTTTTGGCGAAGCACACGCGCAGGAGCCGATGGTCGGCACCGTTGTGGTAAAATACCGAGGGGGGGATGGCGGCGACCCCTTTCTCGCGGGTCAACCGGCGGGCAAACGCAACGTCCGGCTCGTCGCTGAGCGCGGCGTAATCCAGCATCAGGAAGAAGGTGCCATGGCACGGCAGCGGCTGAAAGCGAGAACCCGCCAACCGGCTGACCAGCAAATCCCGCAAAGACTGGTAGTGCGCGGCGAGGCCGGCTGCGTGGCCCGTGTCCTGCATGAACTCTGCGAACGCATGCTGAACCGGCGTGTTGACGGAAAACACCAGATACTGATGAACTTTCTGGAACTCCACCGACAGCGGCCGGGGCGCGAGGCAATAGCCGACCTTCCACCCGGTGGCGTGGTAGGTCTTGGCGAAGGAGCTCACGACGAAACTTCGCTCCCGCAGCTCAGGGTGTCCGGACAGGCTGCAGTGCGAGCGCCCGTCAAACACGATGTGCTCGTAGACCTCGTCGCTGAGCAGCAGGGTGCGGGTGCCCCTGACCATCTCCGCCAGCGTGTCCAAATCATGTGCCTCGAGGACCGCACCGCTCGGGTTGTGGGGAAAATTCAGGATCGCCAGGCGGGTGCGGGGCGTGATGCTGCGGCGGAAAGCGTCCCAGTCGATCCGGTAGGATGGATGGCTGAGCGAAACGAAAATCGGACGGCCGCCGTTCAAGGTGACCATGGGAATGTAGCAGTCATAGGCCGGCTCCAGGATGATGACCTCATCGCCGGGGTGGACCACGGCGGTGACGGCTGCGAACAGGGCTTCGGTGGCCCCGGCGGTGACGGTAATTTCCGCAGCGGGATCGTAGTCCGCCCGGTAAAGCGCCCTGGCCTTTTCGGCAATTTTCTCACGCAGCGCCAGCACGCCTTGCATCGGCGCGTACTGATTGCGACCGGCACGCATGTGCTTCGACACCAGTTGCTGCAACAGCGGGTGAGGGTCGAATTCGGGAAACCCCTGGGAGAGGTTGATGGCGCCGTGGGCGTTCGCAAGGTTGGTCATCTCGGTGAAGATGCTCAGCCCGACGGACGGCAGCTTCGATATAAGGGTCATGGCGTCTGATAAAGTAAAAGCAAACGGCTGTCAAGCGGACGCGAGCGCCTTCTGAAAGCCGCCGTAATCGTTTCAAGCGGGGCACACCATGGACTCGAACCACTACCCGGACCGGCCTCGTTTAGCCGTGGGCACCGTGGTTTTGCGGAACGCACACCTGCTGCTGGTGCGACGGGGCCAGCCGCCGGCCAAAGGGCAGTGGGCCATCCCCGGCGGCAGTGTTGAAATCGGTGAGACGCTCAAACAGGCGGCCGAGCGGGAGACACTGGAGGAAACCGGGGTCGTGGTCCGGGCCGGAGCCCCCTGCGGCTACCTGGATGTCATCGACATCGACGGGGACGGCATCGTCCGGTTCCACTATGTCGTCATCGACCTGCTGGCCGACTACGTGGCAGGATCCCCACAGCCGGGCGGGGATGCCGCCGATGCCCGCTGGGTGGGCTCGGCCGACCTGGATCGTTTGCCGGTCCACGCGAACACGCTCGAGTTGTTGCGGCGGTTGGGATTCGGGAGCTGAGCGGTGCGGCCGGATCAGGGTGCGGGTTCGATTTCCACGCGGCGGTTCTGCTCGCGGCCGGCCGCCGTTTCGTTCGAGGCGATCGGGTCCTTGGGCCCCATGCCAAGGGCGGTGAGGTTATCAACGGCGACGCCTTTGCCGACCAGAAAGCTCTTGATGGAGTTGGCCCGAAACTGCGAAACGCTCAGGTTGTAGGACAGCGCCCCTGCGGCATCCGTGTAGCCGCGGACGGCGAGCTTGAGCTCAGGGCGGGTTTTTAGGAAATCGGCGATTTGATCCAGCGCCGCCATGGCCTCCTGCGTGAGTTCGTTGGAATTGTAGGGGAAGAAAATGATGACCCTGCCTTTCGCGAACGGATTTGTCGCCAACACCTCGGAGGAGACGGCTTCGGGTGGGCTGCCGGACTGCGCCACCGCCACCTGTGGCAGAGACGGGGCGGCGGGCGCAATGGGCTCGGAGGGGGAATCTTCTCTCACGGCCTCATCGAGCGGTTTTCCGGAAAGGCCTCTGTAGGTTTGGGGGGCGATCTCCTCGGTCGCCCAGCGCTGGGGCTGCTCGGTTCGGTACTGGTAGACGAGCAGCGCGCTGAAGGCTGCCAGCAGCAAAAAAATTAAAAGGAACACGGTCCGCCGCCCGGACGCGACGGGCACGGCCGCCGCATCCCGTGAAGAGGCGGAGGGTGGCGGCATGGCCGCGCTGCGGGAGAGGGGAGCGGGCTGAGTCCCTCTGATTTCAGGCAGTCGCAGCTCCTTTTCGCATTCACGAATCGTCCCCACGTCGATCCGGTTCTGTCCGGCGGCATAGCCGGTCAACAGGGCATGGTCGCAGATGATGTTGATCAGCCGCGGATATCCGGATGAAAACACATGAATACGCCGCATGGCGTCTTGCGTGAAGATCTCAGCGCGGCTGCCGGCCACCTTGAGGCGGTGCTGGATGTACTGGAGGGTTTCGGCTTCGGAGAGCGGCTCGATGTGGTGATGCACGGTAATGCGCTGGCGCACCGCCTTGTTGCGTTCCTCCATCAACGTCTGGTTGAACTCCGTCTGGCCGACAAAAAAGATGTTGATCAGCTTGCGGTGCTCGAGTTCGATGTTGGAGAGCAGCCGAATCTGCTCGAGCAGGTCGTGGTGCAACCGCTGGGCCTCGTCGATGATGAGCAGTACCTTTTTTTCGGAGGAGTAGGCCTTGAGCAGAAATTGCTTGAACTGGATCAGAAATTCGCCCTTGGAGGCAAAATGACGATCCATGTGGAACTCTTCGGCCAAGATGTTGAAAAAATCCAGCGGATCCAGGCCCGGGTCCGGAATGGTGGCCACGATAGCGGCAACGTCGATGGTCTTGATCAGGAGCTTGATCAGGGCGGTTTTGCCCGTGCCGACATCACCGGTGAGCAGCAAGAACCCCTTGTCTTCGAGGATGCCGTACTTGAGGGTTGCGAGGGCCTCTCCGTGCTTGTCTCCGAGCCACAGGAACCGAGGGTCCGTGGTGATCTGGAAGGGCTTCGCACTCAAGCGGTAAAGCTTCAAATACATGTCGGTCTCACCGGTTTGCGGAGACCCGCCGCAGCCCCGCCGTCGGCGGGGGTGCACGGTCGTCAGGAGCGTATGAATCCCCGCCCGTAGTAAAAATACACGGCCACCCAGAGGATGAAGAACAACACCAGGTAGGCGGTCCGCTGGCGTATCAGCTTGTCGCGCCGGTTGTCGATCAGGTTAGCGGAATTTTTCAATTCCCGCTTGACAATGTCGAGCTCGTTCAGGAGCCCCTGCACGTCGGCTTTTTCGGAATAGGCGACCAGCCGCTTGGATTTACCTTCGAAATCCCGCACGCTGTACATGTCGAACATGATCTTCTGCTTCTCGGTGAGGTAGGAAACCTCGTGGATCTCCTTGGCCAGCTCGGCGCTATAGAACTTGCGGTAAGGGTTTTTCTGCGGGGCTTCGCCCAGCTGACGCACGCGGCGCTCGATCCCGCCGTTCAGCTCCGCGGCGATGTCTGCGCTGATGCGCTCCAGATCCCTAATGATGCCGTGATTCTTGAGCAGGTCTTCACCGGATAGTGCCGAAATGAAAAATATCAAAAAGGCGGCCGTCAAGCAGCTGGTCACGACTTTGATGACCAAAACCAGATCCCGATTCAACCCTGCCATGACCTCGAATCCCTTTGCATGGAAGAAAAGTATAACTATTTAATTTTAAAAGTAATAATATTTTATTTTATACGAACGTCGATCCAATGTCAACCAGAGAACCCGAAGCGATCGGGAAAATTCAAAAACGGCATGTTGCCGCGTCGGAACGATGGACTGATGCTGCGGCCGATGCGGCTGGCGGTTTGCGGCCCGGTTGATTTCATGTCTGGAGGATCACGGGCCGCTCCTTCCATTGACGGAAACGTAAAAGTGCGCTATCAGGTCCGGGCGGGATGCAGCCGTTTCCCGATTTCAGTCACCCTGACTAACTTATTCACTTCCATAGGATGAAATCAAATCGGCCGTATCGCAAATTTTTCGGATGCATTTATTTACTTGCAAACCGGTCGACAAGAGGTTATAGTACCAACATTTTAAGAAGTCCGCATAGATCATGCGGATCAACTTCCCTCTGAAGGCCTTCTCCATTTGTCGCGATGACAACCTCCAGTTTGGGAATGAAAGAAAATCAAGGAAAGGAGGATGTCAGCATGGCAACTGGAACTGTCAAGTGGTTCAACAGCGCTAAAGGTTACGGCTTCATCGCGCAGGAAAACGGCCCCGATGTGTTCGTTCATCACAGCGGGATCAATGCCACCGGATTCAAAAGCCTGAATGAAGGCGACAAAGTGACCTTCGACATTCAGCAGGGCCCCAAAGGCCCCTCAGCTGTGAATGTCGTCGTGTCATAAGAACCGGATGTGAGGGCATTCTTTCCACCAAAGAAGGAATGCCCTTTTTTTTCGCGCAACCGCACCATCAACCCGGAACGACAGCCGGCGCGCAGACCCTGAGCGCTGCGGGACGGGCTGTCCTGAAGAAGCGAGGGATAATTGGCACGGATCAATTACAAGTTCAACAAGCGGCAGAAAGAGCTCGAAAAGAAAAAAAAGAAAGAAGAGAAGCAGCAGCGCAAACGGGAACGAAATGAGCCCCTCTCCACCGAAACTCCCGACCCGCCCACGGATGCGCCCGAGCAGCCCTGAAAAATCGGAACCACTACGAGGTGTCGGGGACCTCGTCCCGGCCCGCACAATCCACCCTCCGGCGTTGCTGCCGACCCATTCTGTCCAACCGGTTTGTTCTGCCCTCGTTGTAACGGTATCGACTGCAGTCCCTATCGCATCCTGCAGCAGGCCGCCCGGCAAGCCCTTCGGCACCGTTGGTGTGCCGGCCGGAGCGAGGTGAGGCCATGCATCTCGCTCATCTTTTCTCGCCGGTCCAATTAGGGCAAATACAGGTCCGCAACCGCTTGGTCATGCCGCCCATGAGCGTCAATTTCGGGGTGGATGCAGAGGGCATGGTGACGGTGCGTCACCGAGCCTACCTGGCGGCCCGCGCCCGGGCCGGCACGGGCATGATCGTTGTCGGCGGGGGGGCGGTCCATCCCGACGGGCTGGACCTTCCCAAGATGCCCCGGGTCTGGGATGATCGTTTTATCCCCGCCCTGGGTCTTCTGGCCGCAGACGTCAAACGGCACGGGGCCCGAATCGGTATGCAGCTTTTGCACGGGGGGCGCCAGGCCTTCCATGACCGCCGGGTGGCCCCCTCGCCCCTTCCATCGCTGGCCGTGGTCAAAGGGGTGCCGCGGGAGCTTAAGCGGGATGAGATCCAGGAATTGGTGGTCTGCCATGCCGAAGCCGCCCGCCGCAGCCGGGATGCCGGTTTCGATTTCGTGGAAATCCATGCCGCCCACGGCTATCTCATCAGTGAATTTCTGGCACCCAACGCCAACCTCCGCACGGACGATTACGGCGGTTGCTTTGAAAATCGCACCCGGTTTCTGCTGGAGATCCTGTCCGCCGTCAAACACCGCTGTGGAGCCGACTACCCAGTGGGCGTGCGCTACAACGGCACGGACCATGTGGACGGCGGCTGGACCCTCGAAGATGCACTGCGGTTGGCGCCACGCCTGGAGGCGGCCGGGGCCGACTGGTTGCACGTTTCGGCCGGGGTCTATGGGTCGTTTCCCGTGACGATCCCTTCCATGTACGAGCCGTTCGGGCTCTTTGTTCACCTGGCCGAAGCGGTCAAGCAGACGGTTGTTATCCCCGTCATCGCCGTGGGCCGTATCAAAGACCCGGTGATGGCCGACCGGCTCATTGCCGAGGGTCGGGCCGATCTGGTTTCCATGGGCCGCGCCCATATCGCCGACCCGGAGCTCGCCGCCAAGGCGGCGCAGGGGCGGCTGCACGAGCTCAGGCCTTGCATCGGATGCTGCCGGGGCTGCATCGAAAGCGTCCTGGCTCTTGAGGAGGCGACCTGCGTGATGAACCCGGAAATGGGCCGGGAGTATCTTCTCGAACACCTTCCGCCGGCCGCAGCGCCCCGGAAAATATTGGATTTCAACCTGCTTGCGCCAGGTTTCGGGATTGTGGCACCAGAAGCAGCGCAGCGGACAGCCCTTCAGAAAAGCAGTAGAGCGAATCCCCGGACCATCATGGATGCAAAAACGCTGCACCCGCGTGATTAATCCTGTTATTTCCGGCACTCAGACTGCCTCATGGGCGGTACGCAGAATCACCTCCGCCTGCATTTCGGGAGAGAGCCGCACAAAATAATCGCT
>JBGSTS010000303.1:0-5020 GCA_041736435.1 Desulfobacterales bacterium
TCGCCGCCGTCCGCCGCCGCGCCCATGCCTTCGTTATAGAGCACGGCCTGAAAGCACCCGCCGAGACCGGGATCATGCTCGTCCCGCAGCGGGAGGCGGCCGAGAAGATCGGCCGGCGCATCGACGCAGAGCCGGTGATCGTGGCGGTGAATGTTGCGGCCTGCAAGCAGCGCGGGGTGGAGTTCCACCGGGCCGGCGAGGAGCTGTTTCTCGCGCAGAGCATTCCGCCGGGGTGCTTTTCGGCACCGCCGCTGCCCAAAGAGCGGCCGAAACCCGAGCAGGGAGAGGCGGTGGCCGAAACGAAACCCCGCCCCCCGCAACCGGCCGGCAGCTTCACCCTCGACCCGGAGGACATCGCCCACGCCCCGGGCGCGGGCTATATCAAGCGCACCGCCAAGGGCAAAAAGATCGACCCCAAGCGCTTCAAGCGCGGGAGCTGGTCGCGCGATAGACCCCCGTGGCGGCGATAAGCAGGAGCGGCATCCTGCTGCGACCTCATCGCGGCTGGAAGCCGCTCCCACGAGGAAGGAGCTTGCTTTCCGACAAAGAGGCGTTGTGCGCCATGGCGTGCTAACGGGGAAAAACCGTTTGACAACCGCGGCCGAAGCCGATATAAGGCACCCCCGTGTTCAAGGAAGCGGCGGTTCGGGGGCTGCTAGCTCAACTAGGCAGAGCAAATGACTCTTAATCATTAGGTTACTGGTTCGATTCCAGTGCAGCCCACCACCCCTTGAGGTTAGCCTGCTAACCTCTTTTTTTTTCCCGACGGTCGGTTCAGGGCATGACAACAAGATTGATGTTGACCGGATTGCCGGAAATTGTTAAAAGGACAAGTTTTTAGATCGGCTTTAGGGCCTGTCCATCCTTGCTCTGGAGCATCGGCATCCAGGGCTTTATACCCGAGAGGAGGATTTATGCGACGGTTCGAAACGTTTATCATCGTCGACCCGGATCTTTCCGAAGAGCAGCGCGTGCTCATACTCGAAAGAGTCAAGGAGATCCTGGGTCAAATGAACGGGTTTCTCATCCGCATCGACCCCTGGGGTCTTCGGAAACTCGCCTACCCCATCCGCAAAAAAGAGCGTGGATTCTACGTGCGCTTCGATTTCTGCGGCACGGGTCAGCTCGTGAACGAGATGGAGCGCTTCTTCCGGATCGACGAACGCGTGCTCAAGCACATGTCGGTGCTGCTCGACAAGCAGCCCAACATCGAGCGCATCCAGGAAGAGATGGCCAAGGCCGAGGAGGAGGCGCAAAAACCCGCCGAATCCGAGGCGCCGGCCGCCATCGCCCCGGCGGTCGCCGAGGAGGCCCAGCCGACGCAACCCGAGCCAACCCCGCAGGAGGCCTAATCCCATGCCCGCACCCGCACCCCGAGACCGAGACCGAGACTCCAGGCCCGCCGGCGGCGTTAAACGCAAACGCCGGGTTTTTCACCGCCGCAAAGTCTGCCGCTTCTGCGCGGACAGCAGCCTGAAAATCGACTACAAGGACCCGAAGATGCTGCGCTACTTCGTGACGGAGCGCGGGAAGATCATCCCCAAGCGCATCTCCGGCTGCTGCGCCAAGCACCAGCGCTCGCTCACCGATGCCATCAAACGCGCCAGGACGATCGCGCTGCTGCCCTTTGTCGGGTCGGTCGACAGCTACTGATCGTCCCGGCGGCCGCCCGCCGGCCGCCTGCGGCTGACACACCGGGGCCATGAGAACCGAAATCGTCACCGGCATTCTGGTCACGTGCGCCATTATCGCGGTCTGCGCCTTCGTTCCGATCCTGGGGCTGATGGGGACCGTGTTCCTGCCCATCCCGATCATGGTGTATCGCACCCAGCTCGGCCGGCAGCCGGCCGCCATTATCGCCGCGGCGGCCCTGGGGTTTGTGGGGCTGCTCGGGGGAAGTTTGGAGGTTTTGTTTTTCGGAGAGTTCCTGCTGGTCGGTTTTGTGCTGGGCGAACTGCTGCCGACAGGGATTTCGATCGAAAAAACGGCGCTGATCGTCTGTGCGGCGGTCTTCGGCACGGGGATCGCCGGCCTGATGCTCCACGGTCTTCTGAGCGGGGCGGGCCTTTACGAAGTGGTTTCCGAGGCCGCCCGTCACAACCTGGAGCTGACCGTGGCCCTCTACCGTCAGATGGGGGTCTCCGAGGAGCAGATCCGCTTCCTGGAAGAGGCCATGCCGGTCATCCAGAGCGTCCTGGTCGGTATGATGCCAGCGCTCGTGGTCGCCTCGACCCTGATGGTGGTCTGGCTGAGCCTGCTGGTCGCGCGGCCTATTTTTCGGCGCTATGGTCTGGCTCTCCCCGACTTCGGGCCGCTGGACCATTGGAAAGCACCGGAGCCTCTCGTGTGGGCGGCCATCGCCTCCGGGGTGCTGTTGCTGTTGCCCGGGTTCGGGCTTAAAATGCTCGGCCTCAATGGGCTGATCGTGCTCATGATCGTCTACTTCTTCCAGGGCATTGCCGTGGTCGCGTTCTACCTGCGAAAGAAGCAGGTCCCGCGGGTGATGCGGGTGATGCTCTATTTCATCGTCGCCGTCCAGCAGTTGGTGATGCTGGTCGTCATAGGTGTCGGCTTCTTCGACACCTGGTTTAATTTCAGAAAATTCGGAAAACCGCCCGCATCGGCCTGAACCGGGTCATCGCGACCGGGAAGGACGGCGCGGCGGAACCATCGCAGAGGGGGTCTCATGAGGGTCATACTCACGCAAACCATCGAGTCGTTGGGCATCATCGGCAGCGAAGTCGAGGTCAAACCGGGCTACGCCCGCAACTTTCTGCTGCCCCAGAAGAAGGCCGTCACGGCCACACCGGAAAACCGTCGGGGCCTGGAGCAGGAAAAAACCAAGTTCGAGCTGCAGATCGCCAAAGAGCGACAGATGGCCGAAGAAATGGCCAAACGGCTCGAGGGTGTTTCGTGCAAAATTTCCGCCAAGGTCGCCGAGGAGGATCGCCTCTACGGCTCGGTGGGGGTGCGGGAGATCATCGAGGCGCTTGCCGCCCAGAACATCGTGGTCGAAAAGCGCATGCTCCTGTTGACCGAACCCATCAAGCAGCTCGGCTCCTACCAGGTCCCCGTGCGGGTCTACAAAGGGGTCGAGCCGGAAATCACGGTGGAGATCGTCGCGGAAGGCTGATCGCTCGACACCCGGGATGAACCCCATGGCCGACAACCGCCCCGCCAGCGGCAGAGAATCGGACCCGCTCAGCGTACCGCCTCAGAACCTCGAGGCCGAAGAGTCTTTGCTGAGTTCCGTCCTGGTGGACAACACCTCCCTGCTGGAAGTGGTCGATCTCCTGACGCCGGCCGATTTCTATCGCACGGCGCACCAGCGGGTGTTTGCGGGCATGACCGACCTGTTCAACCGCAGCGAGCCGGTCGACCTGGTCACCCTGGCAAACCACCTCAAGGAAAAGGGGCAGCTCGAGCAGGTCGGCGGCGCCGCGGCCCTGGCGCGGCTACTCGACGCGCCCCCCTCCACCAACCCCGCGCATCATGCCAACATCGTGCATGATAAGGCGGTGCTGCGGCGGCTGATCGAAAAATCCAACGCCATCACCAAGCGCTGTTTCATGGAGCAGGGCAGCGCCGACGACATCACCGATTTCGCCGAAGCCTCGATTTTCGAGGTCACCGACAAGAAGACCCGCCAGGCATTCTACCCGCTCAGCAAGCTGATCGACGGCACCATCGACTTCTTGGAGGAAAAGCAGAAAAACAAGAGCCTCGTCACCGGCGTGCCCACCGGGTTCACGCTGCTGGACAACTTGACCTCCGGCCTCCAGAATTCGGACCTCGTCATCCTAGCGGCCCGGCCCAGCATGGGCAAGACCGCGCTCGCCCTCAACATCGCCCGCAATGCCGCCGTCGACGCCGGAGTGCCGGTGGCAATCTTCTCCCTGGAGATGTCCAAAGAGCAGCTCTCGCTGCGCATGCTTTGCGCCGAGGCGAGCATCGACTCCTCCCGCCTGCGCAGCGGATTTTTCAGCATGGATGACTGGGAGCGCGTGACCGACGCGGCCGGGGTCCTGTCGGCCGCCCCCATCTTCATCGACGACTCGCCCAGCTTATCGGCCATGGAAGTGCGGGCCAAGGCCCGGCGTCTGAAAATGGACAAGAACATCGGCCTGATCGTCATCGACTACCTTCAGCTGATGACCGGCCGCGCCGATGCCGAGCGGCGCGACCTGGAAATTTCGGAGATATCCCGCGGCCTGAAAGCCCTGGCCAAAGAGATCCACCTGCCGGTCCTCGCCCTATCCCAGCTCAACCGCATGTTGGAACAGAGAAACGACAAGCGGCCGCGGTTGTCGGATCTGCGCGAATCCGGCGCTCTCGAGCAGGACGCGGACGTGGTGGCGTTCATCTACCGGGACGAGGTCTACAACAAGGAGGAGACCAACCCCAACCGCGGCACGGCCGAGGTCATCCTGGCCAAGCAGCGCAACGGACCCACCGGGGATGTGCTGCTGACCTTCCTGTCCGCCTACACCCGCTTCGAGAACCTGGCCCCCGAGGCCGCGCGCGGATGAAGAACCTCTACGGCAACACGGCCGGGCTGAAGGCCGACCAGCTTCGCCGTCTGGAAAACCTCTACCGCCGCCGCATCCCACCCGAGCAAATCATCACCCCCGAACTCGCACGGGAGCTGAGTCTGCTCTCGCACGAGATCCGCCGCCAAATCGGCCTGCTGGTCAACCGCCAGGGGCGCCTGGCCTTCGTCATCGTCGGCGACCCCCGTAAAATCCTCTTGCCGGACACGAACGAGTACCGCGCGGCGCCCGGCCGGCTCAACGGGCTACGCTTCGTCCACACCCACCTGAACAATGAGCCGCTCACCCGCGATGATCTGACCGACCTCGCCCTGCTGCGCCTGGACCTGATTGCGGCCATCAACCAGAGGGGCGACGGCGAACCCCAGGTCGTGCACGTCGCGCACGTGCTGCCGGATCCCGCCGAACGGCTGCCCTACCGAGTGCTGCCGCCGTTTCAGCCCTGGGCGCTCGACATCGACTGCCTCGCC
>JBGSTS010000086.1:0-6894 GCA_041736435.1 Desulfobacterales bacterium
CGCTTCCTCAGCCGTTGCCGGTCCGGCCGCCGAGGCCGTTTCCACCGCGCCGGTCGGTGGGGGGGCCGAGCTGCCCGATTTTGCCAAGTGGGGGCCGGTGGAGCGGCTCCCCTTCCGCTCCATCCGCCGGGCCACCGCCCGGCAGATGTCCCTGGCCTGGTCACACATCCCGCACGTGAACAGCCAGGAGATGGTGGATGTGACCCGGCTCGAGGCTTTCCGCCAAAAACACAAAGACAAGGTGACGTCACAGGGAGGGCGGCTGACGTTCACGGTATTTGCGCTCAAGGCCGCAACCACCGTTCTCAAGGCCTATCCCCAGATCAATTCCAGCCTGGACGAGGCGGCCGGTGAGATCGTCGTCAAAAAATACTATCATTTGGGTGTGGCCGTAAACACCGCCGAGGGCCTTATGGTGCCTGTCATCCGCAACGTGGACAACAAAAGCATCAAAGAACTGGCCGTGGAGCTTCACGAACTGGTCCAAAAAGCGGATTCGCGCAAGATCGGGCTGGAGGAACTCCAGGGCGGCACCTTCACGATCACCAACCCCGGTGCGCTGGGTGGGTGGGGTTTCGTGCCGATCATCAACCCGCCCCAGGTGGCGATTCTGGGGTTGGGGCAGGGGCGCCTGCAGCCCGCGGTGGTGATGGGGAGCCAGGGACCGGAAATTGTCCCGCGGCTGATCATGCCCGTGGTGCTGTCGATCGACCACCGCGTGCTCGACGGGGCCGACTCCGTGAATTTTCTCAAGCGCTTCAAGCAGATTATGGAAGACCCCGACGAGCTGCTGATGTCCCTCGTTTGACGGCGTCGCCGGAAGGTCAATTTCGGCGTTGCGCATCGCCCCGCGATCGCTGCGGCGTTCTATAAGTACGCCTCGCTCCGCGGGTCTTGCGCGCCTTGAACTTGGCCTTAGGTCGAAGCCGTCGTAGACCGGGCACCCTGTTTGTAGGTTTTTTGGGGTGGGAGCGGCATCCTGCCGCGATCTTCTCGTTTCAGCAGGGAGACCCTCTCCGAAGGGCTGATCGCCTGATGAAGCCGGGGCATCAGGCAATTTCGATTAAAAGTGGAAAGTCGGTTCGCTTAAAAGGAGCGAAGGAGTCGCTGAAAATGGTGATGGGGGAACTGGCGCAGGAGACCGATCTGCTGGTTGTCGGCAGCGGCCCGGGAGGCTATGCGGCCGCGTTTCGAGCGGCCGATCTCGGTCTGGACGTAACCATGGTGGACCCCTCGCCGCGGCCGGGCGGTGTTTGCCTTTACAAGGGGTGCATCCCCTCCAAGACCTTTCTTTTTCTCTCAGAGCTGATCTTCGATGCGGCGCGCGCCGAGACCATGGGGGTGAGCTTCGGGCCGCCGCGGATCGACCTTGCGGGAATGCGACGCTGGAAGGCGGCGGTGATCGAAAAGATGGCCACCGGCCTGGTGAGCCTCTCCCGGCGGCGCGGGGTCCAACTGGTCCAGGGCCGCGCCGAGTTCGAGTCGTCGGGCAGCGTGCGTCTGCGCGATGCGGAGGTCAGCCGCATCCGCTTCCGCCACGCCATTCTCGCCACCGGGTCACGGCCGATCCCGTTTGCGGGAACGGGGTTTACCGCCGGCGGCCGGATCATGAGCTCCACGGGGGCGCTGGCGCTTGCGGACATCCCCGAATCTCTGCTGATCATCGGCGGGGGGTATGTGGGGCTAGAGCTGGGTACGGTGTATGCCTCTCTCGGCAGCCGCGTGAGCCTGGTGGAAACCGCCGAGCGCCTGCTGCCCGGGATCGACCCCGACCTGGTGGAGCCCCTCCAGCGCCGGCTTTCGGTGCTCTTCAAGCAGATTCGTCTCAACACCCGCGTGGTCGGCTTGAACGAGCAACCTGCAGGGGTGTCCGTTCGCCTGGAAAAAGAAGGGGCGGTGTTCAGCGAGGAGTTTGACCGCGTGCTGGTGGCCATCGGCCGGAGGCCTGCAACCGAGGGATTGGCACTCGAGAAGACCGCTGTGCAGCTCGATCCCAAGGGGTTTGTCCTGGTCGATGAACACCAGAGAACGGCCGACGAGCGTATCCTGGCCGTCGGCGACGTGGTCGGCGGGATGATGCTGGCCCACAAGGCGAGCACGGAAGGCAAGATCGCCGCCGAGGTCATTGCCGGAAAGGCCTCCGCCTTTGATGCACGCGCCATCCCGGCCGTGGTCTACACCGACCCTCAGATCGCCTGGTGTGGGCTGACGGAGGAGCAGGCGCGCCGCGAAAACATCCCGGTCACCATTCAGAAGTTTCCGTGGAAGTTCTCCGGGCGGGCGGCGACCATGGGGGCCTCCGAGGGCTTGACCAAAATTCTGGTGGACCCGGCCAGCGGCCGGATAGTAGGGGTGGGGATCACCGGCCGGGACACCGAAGGGCTGATCTCAGAGGGGGTTCTGGCGGTTGAAATGGGGGCGCTGGCCGAGGACGTGGCCGGCAGCATCCACCCGCACCCGACCCTTTCCGAAACCGAATCGGAGGCCGCCGAGATGTTCCTCGGCAGCGCCACGCACATCATCGGGAAGGCACAGAAAAAATAAGGGTCCAAGGATTCAAGGGGTCCAGGGGTCGGGTGAGGGATGACGGTGAACACGATGTTTCTCTTCACTTTCCTTTCCCCAGTTTCTCGATCCAATCCGGCGGCACTTGGACCGCCACCACCTCCCCCCGGGCGCACACTACCCCTCGAGCGAGAAGATTGACCCCAACAACCACCTTCCGGCCTTTGACTTCTTTGACGCGCCCGCGCAGCTCGAGCACCGCGTCGATCGGTGTCGGCGCCAGGTAGTCCACATGCAGGGAGCCGGTGACGAAACGCACCGGCGGCTCGGTGCCCATCTCTCGCTTTTCCGCACGGTATATGGCGGCAGCCGCGGTCCCGGTGCTGTGGCAGTCGATCAGCGAGGCGATCAGTCCGCCGTAGACATAGCCCGGAAGCGCGGTGTGATAGGGGCGGGGCTGATACCGGCACACACTCTCTTCCCCCTCCCAATAACTCTTGATCTGCAGGCCGTCCGGGTTCAGCCGGCCGCACCCATAGCAGTGGCTCATATCGTCCGCATAAAAATCCTGGAATGCCTTTTCCGTCATTCATCCTCCTCGCCGTTGGCGGTCCCAATGCGCCGGCAATGAAACATCCCCGCCACCGCAAAGGAAATCCCCCTCGCCCCCTCCATCAACGAGGGCGGGGGGATTCGGATTGCGGCATCAGGCGAGGCAAAACGTTCTATCAATCTCCCTTCTGATACTTGAAGGAGAGGCTGACCCTGGCGCGATACGCCGCCACTTTGCCCTTATCGATTTTCATATCCAGTTTGGTGATCTCGGCGACGCGCAGGTCCTTGAGGCTTTTCGATGCGGTCTCCACGGCGTTCTTGGCCGCCTCCTCCCACGATTTGGTGCTCGTTCCGATTAGTTCGATGACTTTGTAGATGCTCTCGGTCATGAGGCCCTCCTTTGCGGTGAAAGGGTTGCTGGTTTTCGCCGGAGATGGCATCTGAGGCCCTCCGGCCGACCGATGGAACGCCTGCAAGACGCACGGCGGATCGGCGCTGTGGGAATCAGGGGCGCTTGCGGGTCGCTCGAGCGCAGCAACGGAAAAGTGGGCCGCCACACGAATCGATGCCGGTTGTCATGGTAAGTTCACGCCGGCGCAGCAGGGGGCAACATGAGCGACGTCTCTTGTTTACAGGAAATCAACCGCCCACGTCAAGCCGGCAGGTGCCAACACAGGACAGCAATTGCCCCCCAGCACCTGCGGTTGCCTCAATAATCGCAGCAACCAAGATTAGATCCAAAAAGCTCATGTTCACTTGCGCAACCTTATCAGGTCATAACCTGGAGTAAGGGCTGGTTGTCGGATAGACAGGTCAGGTTCGACCATAACAACAAGATCTTTCGCAAAAATATGGATTCGATTAGCCACCGAAGATAAATAGGATTGACATCGATTTGGTTTGCTCTCGTCTGGGCCGGCTGTGCGCCTTCTCCTATGCTCCAATACGGTGCCCCGCCAACGGTGCTGGTTCCAATTGGATATGCCGGCATTTCAGATGAACGAGCGCGGTTCCGCGAAATTTATTGCGCCGTTCAGCTCAAGGCAAGCATTCACGCTAGCGTTGATTTCCCCTGCGGTCTTGGCAAATGCAACCCCTCCGGCTGCGTTGATCGTCTTATTTTGCGAATGCAAGGAAAATGCAGCATCTGCCATCTTGGTAAATCAGGCTCGCTTGATCAGACCGGCAACAAACAGGAGCGCGACTGCCCCTACGGTCGCCGTCACCAAGGCTCCTACAAATCCATATGAAAACATTGCCCCTCCGCCGCGCCGACGATCGATGGCTTGCTTCTCCGCACGATGCCTTGTATAAATCCCAATTACACCAAAAACAAACCGATCGTACCGATCATGGAACTTGAACCCAATCGACTCCGGCCCGAATCGGAGCAGCCGATCGATATCGAGGCGCCCGCTGCCCTGATCGCTAGGATCCAGCTGCCGAGCGGGGAGATCCCCTGGTGCCACGGTCAGAAAACCGACCCCTGGGACCACGTGGAAGCCGCCATGGGCCTGGCCATCGCCGGAGATCTGGCGGGGGCCCGCAAAGCCTATGAGTGGCTGGCCGCCCACCAGTTGGCGGACGGGAGCTGGTACAGCGCTTATGTCGGCGGGGCCGCCCAGGACCGTACCCGCGACGCCAACATGGCGGCCTATGTCGCCGTGGGAGTGTATCACTATTTCCTGCTGACGGTCGATCGCGGGGTCGTGTCCGGGCTGTGGCCGACGGTAGAGGCGGCGATCAATTTTGCGCTGAACCTCCAGGCGTGCTCCGGTGAAATTTACTGGGCCGTCAGCCCCGAAGGCAACGTCGATCGCATGGCGCTGCTCACCGGTTCCTGCTCGATCTACATGAGCATCAAATGTGCGCTCGCCCTCGCCGCTCTCGTCGGGCAGAAGCGCCCTGCCTGGCGGGTGGCCCTGAACAAGCTCGGCGAGGCCATCCGCACCAAGCCCCATCTCTTCAACATGACCAAGTCGCGGTTTTCGATGGACTGGTTCTACCCCGTGTTGTCGGGAGCGGTGACCGGCGTGCAGGCCCAGCGGCGCATCGAGCGCGGCTGGAAAAAATTCGTGGTGGAGGGCCTGGGGGTGCGCTGCGTGTCGGATCAACCCTGGATCGCCATTGCCGAAACCTCCGAGTTGGTGCTGACCCTGGCCGGCATGGGCAAGCTCGATCAGGCCAAGGTGGTTTTCAGCTGGATCAGCGACCGGCGCTTCGAGGACGGCTCCTACTGGGCGGGCTTCACCTTCCCGGAGTTGATTATCTGGCCCGAGGAGCGCATCACGTGGACCAACGCCGGCGTGCTCATCGCCGCGGATGCCGTTTACGGCCTGACCCCCGCCGCCGAGCTTTTCAGCCACCGGTTCTGGGAGCAGTTCCCGTGACGCGGGAGCCAGGGGTCACAGCCGCCCCGCCTGCCTCGAAGCCCGGCGCTCCCATGCCTGAAACCCGGCAAAGAGCAGACCGCCCGTTAGCGCAATGAACGCGCTGACCGTGAAGAGCCCCGACGAACCGATGATCTCGTATAAATAGCCGTTGAGGAAAAAACCCACCATCAACCCCAAGCCGTATGTCAAGGCGTTGTTCACCGCTTGGCCGAGGGTTTTAGCGTTGGGCGGGGCCACGCGGTCCATGTAAAGGATGCTGGCCATATGGAAGGCGCCGTAGGTGACGGCGTGGAGGGCCTGGGCGCACAGAATCCACTCGGGCGAGCCGGCCGCTCCCATAATCCCCCAGCGCAGGACCGCCACGGCGAACGATATCATCAGGGTCGCCTCCAGCGACAGGCGTTGGAACAGCCGCCTCGAGCAGAGCATGACCACCATTTCGGCGCCTGAGGCGAGCGCCCAGCTCGCGCCGATGAACGTCTTCGAATATCCCAACTGCTCCAGGTGGATCGAAAAAAAACCGTAATACGCGCTGTGGCTGACGAGCATCAGAAAGGCGCACAGGATAAACATCAGCGGCTTCCGGCGCAGCAGGGTGCGTACCCCGTGGCCGAACGCGACCGGGCTTGGGGCGGGGGCTCGGGGAACGCTGAAAGAGATCAGCGCGTGCAGCAGGGAGCCAGCCAGAATGGCGGGGATGATCACCCGGGCCGAGAACGTGTCCATGATTCGGCCGAAGCTCAACACCACCGCAATGAAACTGAGCGACCCCCATACCCGGACGTTCCCGTAGCTGCTCTTGTGCCGGCCGAGCATGTCCATGCTGAACGCTTCCAGGAAGGAGATGATCGGCGCATAAAAAACGCCGTACGCCACCGTGATCACGGCCATCGCGGTGAAGTCCTGGGTGAACAGGAACACTGCCCAGATGCCGGTGCTGGCGACGTGGCAGAGGATGTAAATCGGCCGCCGCCGGTTGGCTCGGTCGGCGGCGATCCCCCACAGCAGCGGAAACACCACCAGTGTGACCGCGCGTAGTCCGGACAGCACGCCGATGTCCATGCCGGAAAACCCCAAATGGTAGCAGTACAAGTTGAAATAGGGCAGGTACAGGCCCATCACCCCGAAAAAAAGAAAATACTGGGAAGCGATGGCGACGGAGATGGTCGCAGGCCTTGTGGGGGCTGGATCCATGCGGGCATCATACGGCATATCGGGCCGCAGGGCAAAGAGGTTGGCGGGATGGCGAGTTTACAAAAATCAACCCCAATGCTATTTTCAGCCCCATGACTACACCGGTACTGGATTCGCACATGGGAAACGGAATCGAACAACGGCGCTGCCGCGACGGCATGCAGCGCAGGGGAGACTGGCGGGGTTGGGCTGCAGCGGTGGCGGTGCTGTGCCTTCTTGGTGCGGGCTGCAGCGCACGATCGACCGC
>JBGSTS010000052.1:0-24494 GCA_041736435.1 Desulfobacterales bacterium
TAATGGAAAGCCAGGACGAGAGGCGCTTGCAACGCCAGCAGAAACAAATGCGGGGCCTCGAATTGATCGTGCTCGATGAGCTGGGCTATGTCCCGTTCTCCAAGGCAAGGGCCGAGCTGCTCTTTGAGGTCATCAGTCACGCTTATGAGTACCAAAGCCTTATCGTAACCTCGAACCTGCCGTTTGATCAATGGACGACGATCTTGGGCTGTGAGCGCCTGACGGGCGCGCTTTTAGACCGCTTGACCCACCGGTGTCACATCATCGAGGCCAACGGGGAGAGCTACCGTTTGCGCCAAGCCAGGAGGCAGGAAAAAGCGCCTCCGTTGCCAATCTGACGAAGAGGCTGAAAAGCACAGGTTTTCTATTGACAAAAATATCGATAACGGATCACTTATGGACCCAGTGTCACAGTTTCTTGCCGCCAGCTGTCTCAATTTTCCTCCGCCCTCCACAGGCCGATACTTTTTTAATCATCTCCCTTGAACTTGGATCCGGACTGGCTGTCACGATAAGAGATCGGATCATTTCAAAAGGATGAAACCACAAAACGCATCGCCATCTGACCGTTCAGGGGATGCCGCCGTGATTCTATCGATAAAAATATCGTTAGAATATTGAAAAGCTTAAATAAAGAGTTGCCGGTAGAGAGTAAGAGGAGCGCTCGGCCAAAAAATGCCTTGCCTGAGGAGCGGGCAGGCTGCGCGGTTTCGGAGGAGCGGTGCGGCACGCCAGGCGGGGAAAAAATCTAACGCTTGAGGTCCTGTGTACTCAGATAGGCTTTCGTTTTGTAAATTCGGCAATCAGCCTTTGCATTCACGGCACTTCATGTTGAAAGCCTCGATGTATGGATGAGGCTCCTTGATTGGATTTAAAGACTGCAAAAACCACTCTGTCGTCTACTGGTTTCCGGTTGACTGTTCTCAAACGATTCAAATGGTTGACCGGGACGTGATCATCGCCAAAGCCGCATCCGTTAGATTCCATCTTGATCGAATAGCCGCTAAAACCAACCGCGGTCTCGATGACTTTCTGTGCGACGTCGACCGCCAGGACATAGTGGCCTCCAACCTGCACATGGCGGTAGAGAGTTGCATCGACATCGCGGCTCACATCATCAGCGAGAACGGCTGGGGCGTGCCGGGTGGCGCCAGTGAAATGTTTTAGCTTTTGGAGAACAAGGGCTTATTGGAGCCTGAATTGGCGGAGCGGCGTCGCAGGACGTGAGCGGCATCCACCTATCCCTGACGTACCCATAGCGCCGAGACCGGCACGGCTGCCAGCTTCTTGCCGAAAGGCACCACGTTCTTGCCGGTGTAAAGCAGCAGACCGCCCCGGAACCGTTTGCCAGCCAGCTCCTGCAGGGCCTTGAGGCCTGAAAACGAACCGGCGGTGGGCGATGCGGTGAGTTTGATTTCAATCCCCACCAGGCCCCCCGAGCGGTCTTCGAGCACAATATCCACCTCGCGGGTCGCTGCCGAGCGGAAATGATGCACCCTCACCTGCCGGTCGGCCCAAGTAATTTGCTTCAGTATTTCGGCGACCACAAAATTTTCGAATAGCTTTCCGGCAAGTTTAGGGTTGGTCGACATGCAACTGGAATCAACACCTAAAAGATGGCATGCCAGCCCGGTGTCGCTCAAAAACATCTTTGGCGAGCGGGTGAGCCTTTTTCCGAGATTGGTTGACCAGGCGGGAACCATGTGAATCAGAAAAGTGGCTTCAAGTGAAGCGAGTTCGAGCCAACTCTTGAGCCAGGGTGCTTTTTCCAGATTGCCGGGCTCCACGCAAAAAAACAACTGGCGTATCGCCCAGAGCTTCGATAATGTTTCGCGCAATATGACGCTTAATCATGACAATATTTTTACCACGAAATGGTAAATTTGCAAGCAGCTTGTGAACTCATAAATGAATCGCATAGAGAGTGCGGGCCTCTCGAACGTGCTCACAATACAGTTCCGTCCGGAGCCATATCGATGATCATTTCTTCGCTGATCTTTCCTGCAAAAAAAGGCGGGGTGCAGCTACGTTAGAGGAATCTAACGCTTGCGCTCCTGCGAGATTAAATAAGTTTCCGTTTCATCGACAAACTGTTCAAAGTCATCCAGGAAGGTGGTTTAGACGATTATATTACCCCAAAGCCGCCTTAAAAACGCCTCCCATGGCAGAATGTCGATGCCGTCTGAGGTTTTGCGGGGTTTGGGGTCCAATGAGACGGCGATCAACCGCCGTGCCTGATAATCTTCCCTGAAGGCCCGGAGCCCGTTCAGGTGCCGGTCGGTGACCAATTGGCTTGATTTCACCTCGACGGCCACCTCGTGATCCCCCAGAACAAAGTCGACTTCGATGCCGGATGAGGTTCTCCAGTAGGTGATCGGATAATTCTTCTCCGAGTACCCCGAATGAGCCGATATCTCCATCCAGATGAAGTGCTCAAACGCCTTTCCGAAAAGCTCGCTGCCGGGGAGAACCTTGCCGCGGCGGGTTAAATGCGCCACGATTCCCAGATCGAAAAAATAAAACTTCGGGGCCGCGATGACGCGCCTTTTAGCCCGCTTGCGATACGCCGGCAACATTTTACCGATAAGCGTGTCTTCCAAAATCTGAAAGTATTCCTTGACCGACGGGGCGCTGACTCCGCATTCGGATGCGATATTCGCGTAGTTGACCAGTTCCCCGTTGGTCAGCGCTGCGACTTCAAGGAACCTGCCAAACGCCGGAATGTTCCGCGTTAGCGCCTCGGCGGCGATCTCTTCCCTAAGATAATCCCCCACGTACGCTTCCATGAGGCGATGGGAGTGCGGGCTGAGATAATGCCGCGGGAGAAGGCCGTTGTTCAATGCGCCGGACAGGGAAAAATCGTGAACCTCGGGGTATACGAGCGGGTGCAGCTCGTAGCGAACGGCTCGCCCGCCCAAAAGATTGGCCTGCCCGCGCTTTACCTTGCGCGCACTGGACCCGCAGAGAACGAACCGGATACCGAGATTTTCGATCAGCCAGTGGACTTCGTCCAGCAAGGCCGGAATTTTTTGCACTTCGTCGATGATGACGGGGGGTGCGGTCCGCACGCGCAGTGTCTCGTTCGCCTGACACTCTTCGCGCAGGATGCCCGGATTGCGCAGAAGCCGCTGATACTCGCCGGAAAGAAGCAGGTCGTAAACCTTGGTCTCCGGGAAAAGCTGTTTGAGAAGAGTGCTCTTGCCGGTCTGTCTCGGCCCCCACAAAAAGCACGTCTCATGGCTACTGAGCGCCAAAGACACTATTCTTTTATACATGCAAAAATAAATAGGCGTTTTCGATTTACATGTCAAGAAAGTTTAGTGAAATGAGAGGACAGCTACGCGGTATCGGCAAAAGAGGGGATGCTCATCATCTTCATGCCCTGCTGGCTACAAAAGCATGCGCCGGCGATCGATCGCTTCAGATTAGCTTTGTAGAATCGACCCCGACCCGGAGTGTGCCGGCGCCATGCCGGCAAACCTTCTGCCCGCCGCCAGCATCCCAACGGCTGCGACTTCACCCCGCACAATCCACTGATGAGTGGTCTCGTCATCATCGAGACGTTTTCCGAAAATCCCTCCCGGCCTCCCTTTTTCAAAGGGAGGGGTCCGCCCCCTGTGGCAAATAGGGGCAGGCGATTTTGCAGAACATCTCCATTCAATCCCGAAACCGTTGATAAGAGCCATTATGCGTATTGTTAACTGATTCCCGCACGACAACAGCTGCTGGGTTAGTGCCCACCCATCAAAATCCGAACTCACTCACCTACGCAGCACCGGCGCCGGCGGCGGGCAGCGCCCAACACCGAGTGGAATGAGGGTTTGATGCGCAAAAATAGACGGCTGCTTCTGTTCGCACTTCGAGAGACGATTCGAGAAAAAAATTCAGCGCAGGGGGCGGAGCAGGCGGGAAAGAAGGCGATAGGTGCGGGTATAAAGGGAGGGTAAAAAGCCGCAGGGATCGATGCGCCGGCCCCTGCGTTCGACGGCAACAACCTTTCCAAGCAGATGTTTAGGGCCGACCGGCAGGTCGCACACGCTGCAGGCATCGCCCCGCGTGATGAAAGTGGGCCGATATTCCTCAGCCGACCGCGAGGATCCCGCCGGCTCATGATCGACGCCGATCAGGCGGTGGGCGGTTACCTTTTCGCCGCTGCGGAAGAGCACGATGTCGCCGACCGACAGGTCCGCCATCGAAGCGGGCTCAACGATCAGGGTTTCGTTTTCCCGGATCGTGGGGTGCATGCTGCGACCGGGCGCACGGAAGCGCACGGGGCGGCCTTGCTTTAGGCAATCGCTGATGAGGGCGGGTAGCATGGTTTAGTAACGAGTAACGGGTAACGAGTAACGCGTGAAAAAATTGCTGTGTAGAAGAGTACGATGTGGACTATTCGAACCGAGAAACAGGTTGTTCAAAACCGAGTGGTGGGCTAACAACGGTGGTTAAACAAGAACTTGAAGGTCCGCCTTACTTGGAAGGTTGCGAATTGCGAATGGACATGCAATCAAATCTTCAAACCGCCTGATCGTTGCCATTTACTGATCTCCAGCCGGCTATTTTCACTATCTCCAATCGTCACTGTTTACTCGTTGCTCGTTACTCGTTGCTCGTTACTTTCCTGTTCAGCCTCTTCGCCTCCTTCACCATCTCTCCGTGGTGCCGTCCGCCAGGGCAGTACTCGCAGTCGCCGTGGGCGGGGATGTCCATTTTCATCGTATGGGCCCTCAGATGGGCCACGTGACAGAGGAAATCGACGGGTCGGCGCGGATCGCCGCATTCGAGCTCACCGTTGGCCGGGCACATGCCGCACAGCGAGCGCAAGGTGCAGCGCGTACACTTGGTGTCGGATCCGGTTTTGAGCTTGCGCACTTGCGAGAGGTATGGGTCCCAGCCGGCCTGGAAGCTGCCTGCTCTCAGGTCGTACCCGTCGCCGGCTGAAAGGGCACAGGCGCGCAACCGGCCGTATGGGTCGATGGCGAAGGAAGTGGCGCCGCCGCCGCAAACGTAGAGGGGAAGGGTGTCCGTGGGCACAGGAGCGGCCACCTGCGGGCGGCGAGCGAGCTCCTGCAGGGCCCTCATCCGCTCGGCATCCGCCAGGTCGAGCGCCACGACCTCTTCCGGCGAAAGGCGCACATCGAGGGGCCGCAAGGAACCGTCGCAGCGGGCGTTGAGCAGGGCGTCGAACCGGAAGGGCAGCCCGAGATCCTGTTCCGCGAAACGCTTGATGTCCCAGATCTCATGAACGTTCAGCGCGCAGAGCGTTGACTTGAGCTTGAGGGGTAGAGCGTGGTCCATGAGAAGGCGAACCCCTTCCATGCAACGCCGGAAGGAACCGGGCACGCCAGTGACCCGCTCATAGGTCTCGGCCGTGCAACCATAGAGTGTGATTTCGATCGAGAATGGCCGCGACTGCGCCAGCGCATCGGCCAGACGAGGCGTGATGAGGGTGCCGTTGGTGAACAGCGTGACGAGCAGCCCGCTCCTCCTGGCATAGTTGTATAGATCGAGGAAATCAGGCCGCAGCAAAATTTCACCGCCGGTCAAAAGCAGCCAGACGCAGCCGGCCTCGGCAGTCTCGCTCAGGACCCGTTTGATCTCATCCGCGCTCAGCTCCGATGCGAGCGCCTTGGAATCGTTGGCCGGCAGGTTGTTGTAGCAGTGCCGGCAGCGATTGTTGCAGCGGCGCGTCAGCTCGATCGTGCCGGCGAGCGGCACGCGCTTTCCGCCGGCGCGCTCTTTGACGGAGAGGCTCCAGGATGCGTAGTCGCGGGTTTCCAAGGAGGGTTTTGAGTTTGTCGGATCCGTTGAGTCTATCGGGCCAGTGCCAACCGGCGGCGCACCTTACATCGCCGGAGACGGCAGACGCGCAACTTGCAGCTATTCTTTAAGAAGATAGTTGTCTTTGATCTCATTCAGGAAAACATCGAAGTCGTCCAAGTGACGTTTGAGAATTCCATAAACCAGGCTGTCGTCGACTTTGTCATAACCGTGCACAAGAATATTTCGCGCCCCCGCCATATCCGACAAAAAGCGGGTCGTTTCGGTTCGGATGATATTCGCTTGCGTCAGGGCCAGGAAAACGCCCTTGTAGTCTTTCGGCTCAGCCAGCTTTTGCCGGGATATGATGATTTTTCCGATATCGAGGCACGCTTCGATGGCAATCTGAAGGTTTCTCTCGGCGATGTCCCGCGCATCGTTCGAGTCACGGTAGTCATCAAACGAAGTCAACTTCGCGGCCAGTTGCCTCAACCGAGAAACTCGCTCCTGAACCGCGGTCATTTTTCTCTCGATCGTTTTCATGACCGGAATACATAATCCCTTGGAAGTCCGAGCCGCTCTCTACGAAGCTCGTGTATAAAGGGGCGGAAATCAAAATACATCCCCCGGATCTTGAGTTCGTACTGCAACCGCTCTTCGGGATCACGCTCAAAGAGGCACTCTCCGCCGACAACGATTTCGTAAGCGATTTCCAGGGAAGCTGAATTCAAAACGGTCACATCCACCACCTGATCCAATTGCATTCCCATTTTGGCGGCGATCAGATTGAGCGGCGCCGTGCAGGCGCAGGCATCGACGGCGTATTTTTCCTGAGCCACGAGAAATGCCAGGTCGATGTCGGATTCCGCTCGCTGTTGATTGCGGGCAAAAGATCCGAACAGATAAACGACCTGCACAAGACCCGGGGGGGCTTCCGAATTCAAACAGCCAAGCAGGCAATTTCTGATTTTTTGATGCGTGGTCATTGAACCCATATGAAAAGCCAAGGAAAATTCGTCAACCGGATCGTTCATTATCCGATAAGGTGCAGGTTGTCAATTCGGCAGGGCGTTGGGCGCGGTTTCGAAAACGTGGCGGCGGCAGCCGCTTTCTTCCGGGCTCCGATCCGCATCCAAAGCCACCACACGGTCGCACAGGCGTGCGGTGGAGGCCCGGTGGGTGACGACGAGCACCGTGCGGTCCTCGCGCCACCGGTTCAGAGCTTCCAGAAGCGAGCGTTCGGCGGGCCCATCCAGCGCGGATGTGGGCTCATCCAGGATCAGGATATCGGGGTCGGCCACCAGCGCCTGTGCCAGGGCCAGGCGCTGCTTCTGCCCCTCGGAGAGCTTCAACCCGCCCTCTCCCACCGGCGTTTCATACCCGTTCGGGAATGCGAGCACCTCCTCGTGAATTCCAGCGAGCCGCGCGGCAGCAGTCACCTGCGGCATCGATGCGTCCGGGCTGCCGAAGCGCAGATTGTCCAGAATGCTGCCGCTCATCATACGCGGCCGCTGCGGGACGTATCCCACCCGGCGGCGAAGCGCAGCGAGGTCGTAGCCGGATGCCGGCCGATTGTCGAAATAAATTTCGCCGGCACTGGGCTTGTAAAAAAGAAGCAGTAGGCTCAACAGCGTGCTCTTGCCGACCCCGGTGGGTCCCATGATGGCAACCGACTCCCCCGGATTCACGTGCAGGGAGAGATCGCTTAAAACCGGAGGCCGGCCGCCGTAGGAAAACCCGACCCGCCGGAATTCGATCTCGCCTCTCAGTCTGGAGATTCGGATACCACCCGCTTGCGGATCTTCAGCCCTGATCGCAAAGAGAGCCGCCACCCGTTCCAAGGCGGCCCGCGCCCGCTGCAGTTGGAGGTTGGCCGAGGAGAGAAACTGCGCCGGACCGAAAACAACCCCAAGGTAGGCCTGGAAGGCCAGTAGCGATCCCAGCGTCCACTCGCCGCGGATCACCAGCACCGCGCCGGCGGTTAGGGCCACCGCACGGCCGATCCCGGGCACGGATTGAATCAGCGCCCCCGCCAGGGATCCTATCAGGGATTGCTCCAACGTCACCTGGAGCTGTTTTTCCACGCAGGACATGATCCGCTCCCGGGTGCGGGACTCAGCCGCAAAGGCCTTGACGGTCGAAGCCCCTTCCAGGGACTCCTGAATCATTCCCGCCGTTTCGGCCTGGTGTTCAAGCCGGCGGCGGCTGAGAAAGTGGATCTTCTCGGAAACGTATCGCAACCCCCAGGCCAGGCCGGGTAAAAGCGCCATTACCACGAGAGCAATCCGCCACTCGAGGTAGAGCAAAAAGCAGGCACCGCCGAACAGGCGTAGCGCCTGACCGATCATATTGAACGCAAACCCCGAGAAGAGGACCCTCAGCCCGTCCACGTCCTCGGTGATCCGCCGCGTGAGATATCCGGTCTGATGCTCGTCGAAAAACGCCTTGGGCAAAGCCAGCGAACGCGCAAGCAGATCCTTTTGGATGTCCCGCAGCATCAGCTGTTCGAAACGGGCGAAACAAAATTCTTCGGCCATGCGCAGCAGCTTTTCGGCGGCCAGGCAGGCGACCAGCAGTAAAACGCCGACGGCCAGCAGTCCCATTTGCCGGCCCAGGATAACATCGTCCACGAGATAGCGAGTGACCAGCGGCGGGGCGAACCCGACCAACGTCGAGAACAGGATAAAAACCCCGCCTGCTATCGCATTTCCACCGTGGCACCGGACGAAGGGATAAAAACGTGCGAGAGCCGCCCTGAACGACCCCGAAACTGCGGCATCCCCGACCCGGTCGCCTGCGGTCCTACACGACAAACCGCTTTTGAGGGTGTTCAACCAGAGGGCAGGCACGTGCCACCTCGCATCCCGTCAGCCCGCGGCGCCATCGGCCGGGGTTGAACCGGCATGTCGGGCGTTGGGGCTTTGCCCGCTTGCGGGGCCAGAGTGTTCCTGTAAAGCTCTTCGAGCCCGGCGATCATGGCGGGAAGCCCGAACTCATGGCAGCGGATCCGGCCACGCGCCCCCATCCGTGCTGCCAGCCGACGGTTGCTCAGCAGGAGCGATATGCTTGCCGCGAGCGCTTCGTCGTCCCGGGGCACAACCAGAAGCCCGTTTTCGCCGTGGCGCACCAGATCGGGAATCCCGCCGACCCGGCTGGCAACGATCGGCCGGCCCGCCGCCATGGCCTCGACCAGCACGCGGCCCATGCCCTCGTTCAAGGAGGGCAGCACAAAGACGTCGAAGAGCGGCATGATCCGCGCGATATCGTCGCGCCAGCCCAGGAATTTCACATTCCCGCTGCAGCCTGCGAAGGAGGCCTGCGCCCGCAGCGCCTCCTCGAGGTCCCCCTTGCCTACGAACACCAATTCGACATCCGGGTGTTCCCGCCACACCGCGTTCATGGCATTCAAGAGGTACACGGGCCCCTTGATCGGCAACAGCCATCCCACGAAGCCGACCTGCCGCTTGTTTGGGTCGAGCCCCACAGACTGCTTTTCGGCCGAAATGTTGCGACATTCCCCGGCGAACTCGCTCAGATCGACCCCGCTGGGGATGACCGCGACGTCTGCGGCCTTCGCAACGCCAAGGTCGACATAGTCGCGCTTCTCCCCGGCGGTGAGAGCAACCGTCTTTTTGGTGAAACCTGCGAAGTGACGCTCCAACGCCAGGAACAGGCCGGCCGCGACCCGACCGAAATGCCCGTTGAAGACATGCCCGTGCGGGGTGTGGACGATGTGAGGCACGCCCGCCAGCCGCGCCGCCAGCCGCCCCAGGATCCCGGCCTTGGAGGTGTGGGTGTGGACGATATCCGGGGCCTCGCGCCGGATGTGCCACAGAAGGGCGAGCAGCGCCGCGAGATCCTGCACGGGATTAATCCGGCGCACGAGCGATCCGAGGGGGATGAACCGGACGTTGCGCCTTGCGGCTTCCTGCTTCCCGGCCTCCAGCCGCTTTCGTTCTGCTTCGGTCATTGCGGACTCGCGCGCCAGCCCGTGCACCAGCACCGTGTCATACTCCCCGGCCAGTTCCCGGCAGGTCAGCAGCGTATTCTGAGCCGACCCGCCCATGTCGAGCCGGGTGATGATGTGCATGACCTTGGGCATTGAGTCAGGCATACTATTTCGATAGAGGTTTTTTATGACAAACTATCTTGCGATTATTCACAAAGAGCCGAAAAGCGACTATGGCGTGTATTTTGGGGAAGACCGCAGGCCGGACAAAGCCGAACGCCTTCTGCCACCCGCCGGCTCCATGAGCGCGCCTATCGGCCTGAAAAACGCCGCAGTTGATCAATCGGTATTCAGCCGTAGCGTTCATGCCACTTTTGAAAGACAATCAGGTTCCAGAGCACCCAAGCGGTGTCCGACTCGCGCCTCAGGTGACGATCAACAAGGTCCTGGACGACGGCGAATTCGAACAGGCCCTGGCCGCGGATCCGCTCCTCGGACAGATATCCGCTGATCAGGAACCGCAGATCAGTTCGCAGCCAACGGCTGATGGGGACTTCGAACCCTGATTTCGGCAGCCGTGTGTGGCCGTCCGGCAGCAGCTGCTCGAAGGTCTCTTTGAGAATGTGCTTAGTGATTCCACGCCGGATCTTCCAGCCCCCGGGGATTCGGAGGGCGACCTCGACAACACGGTGGTCCAACATCGGGACCCGGACTTCGAGCGAGTTGGCCATGCTCATCAGGTCCACCTTGGTCAGCATGTCGCCGGGCAGCGAGTCGATCAGGTCCGTGCAGAGCATACGGTTGACGGCATCCCCCGAGCTCCGGCCCAGCAAGTGCCGCACCCAGGCAAGCGCCGGATCGGTTCCGTTGTTGCCACCGGCCAGGAGTCTTTGCCGCGTGGGCGCCGGGCAAACCTCCTTGAGCGCCAGCAGCCGCTCGTCGAAGGGGCCGCGGGTGCTCCGGAAGAACTTCTTGGCGCGGCGCAGGATTTCTCCGATGCGGGTCTCCCGGGAGTCGGGTAGCGCCGCAATCACGGGCTCGACGATCGACTCCCGCAGGAGCGCCGGCACCATGAGGTATCGCGCCCGCCAGTACTCGCCGAGATAGGAGCGGTAACCTGCGAAGAGCTCGTCGCCGCCGTCCCCGGAGAGAGCGACTTTGACGTGCCGCCGCGTTTCGCGAGACACCAGATACGTCGGGATCGCAGAGGAGTCAGCGAAGGGCTCGTCCAGGGCGCCAAGCACCTCCGGCATAACATCCAGCATGTCGCGCTGGCGGATCCGGAACTCGTGGTGCTCCGTGCCGTACATGTCCGCCACCCTGCGGGCGCGCCCGGTTTCGTCGAAAAGCCCGTCATCGGCGAACCCGATCGTGAAGGTCTGGACCGGCCGGGAGGAGGCCCGTGCCATCAGAGCCACCACGATGCCGGAATCGAGCCCCCCGCTCAGGAAAGCGCCGACAGGCACGTCGGCCAACATGCACCCTGCAACAGCCTCGGACAGGGCGTCGACCAGGCGACGCTGCAGCCGATTGATGTCAACCGGCTCCGTGTTCCCGGTGGATTGAGGCAGGCTCCAGTAACGCGAAGCGGCGAGGCTGCCGTTTTCAAGCACCAGGGAGCAACCCGGCTCCAGCTTGCGGATCTCCTTGAACATCGTCAGCGGTGCCGGCACATAATTGAACGCCAGGTAGAGCGCCAGGGCTTCACGATCCAGCTGCTTGTCGACAGTCGGATCGGCTAAAAGCGCCTTGATTTCCGAAGCGAAAAGCAGGCGGGCGCCGTCCCAGGAGTACACCAGCGGATTGATGCCCATCCGGTCGCGACAAAGCCAGAGGCGCTCTCTATTTTTATCCCAGAGGCCGAAAGCAAACATGCCGTTGAGGCGCTTAACGGCCTCCACGCCTTCCTCCTCATAGAGGTGGATGACAACCTCGGTATCCGAATTGCTGCGAAAGCGGTGGCCCCGGGCCTCGAGCCCGCGGCGCAGCTCCCGGTAGTTGTAAATCTCGCCGTTGTAGGTCAGCCAGATCGTACCGTCCTCGTTCGCCATGGGCTGATGCGCCGCCGAGGAGAGGTCGATGATCGACAACCGCCGGTGCCCGAGTCCAACGTGGATACCGGCTGCGTGATCCTCGCCCAGATGAACACCGGCGTCGTCCGGTCCGCGTGCAGCGAGCGCTGCACACATGCTCCGAATCCGGTTGACCGGGACCGGACGGTTTAGGAGATCAATATAGCCGCAGATACCACACATTTTTTCACAACCCGTGCAACGCATTGCAGCGAGCGCTGATTGCTGCAAAATTTTCAGCACGGGGGCGGCCGTTTACCGAGTTTGCCACCTTCAACAGTTCCATAGATCTCTCCACCACTTCGCCGGGGGAAATCGCCTTTAGACACAGTCCGGTGCGACAGGTCACCTTGTTGCAAGGCCTGCAATCCACCGGTTTTTGAATCACGCGATAGAGGTCGGGAGATGTAAAGGGCCGAAAATTGTCTGCATTCTCAGGGCCAAACAAGGCCACGACTGGCACCTTCAGTGCAGCGGCCATGTGCATGGGGCCGCTATCGTTGCTGATGAACAAGTCGCACCGGCTTATAAAGAATGGCAGGTCGCGGAGATTCAATCGCCCTGTTAGATTCAGCGCCTTACCATCGAGTGCACTTTGGATTTCCTGGCCGATCGGTTCCTCACCCGGCCCTCCGAAAATGATAATACGGGCGCTGCATCGCGCTGCCAGTGCCTTCGCAGCCATGGCAAAATTGGCGGCGGGCCAACGCCGGTTCGGCCGGTCGCCACCGGGATTGATCCCGATCACCCGTCGGGGCGGGTCCTCAACGCCTGATACAAACAAATCATCCCACATCCCAGAACTGCCGTCCCCACGGTACAACTCCAAGCCTCCGCTATCGGATTTACCCCCGATGGCTATGGCGACATCGGTCATGGCATTGGCCATATGCTTGCCAGCGAATACATTTGCGGGCAGCAATTCATCGAAGCAAAACCGCAACAGGCCAGAAGTCTGGCCTGTTTTGATTCTCGCCCTCAGACAGCAGAATAAGAGGCCCATCTTGGCAGACCCGGCCCAGGACCCCACAGGGTAAAGATTAATGGCGATATCGTATCGGGTTCGCCTCAACTGCCAGAGCAACCGAAAGATGGGTCCAACTCGGAATCGGTCGCTCCGCCATTCGCGGACAGGAAACGCCCAGATACGGTCTACGCCTGGATGGCGTTGAGCGATTGCTGCCCCTTCCGAACTTGTCAGAACATGGATCGCAGCCTGCGGAAAACCGCTACGCACGGCCCGGATGGCCTTAGTAGCCATAACGAAATCGCCAATCCCGGCGACGAGAACGAGCAGGATGGTTCGAGCCGATGAGTTCAAGGGGATCAAACCCATTTCCGTACCGGCTGAGAAAGCGCCTTCATGATTTATTTGACCAATTCGGCATGCACGCAAAGGGCTGGGAACATTCTCAGTGGACTTTGCTCATATGCGTCCGGAAAGCGGTTGAACACAGGTTCCAAAAAATGATTCCATAGAGAGAGCCGTTTCCCAAACTCAAGTCGTGTCCTGCATCTGGAAAACTGGAAGTCGAAATAACCGCAATCCCCACAGTAGTAAGAGAAGGTGTGGTAAGCAAAAAAATGCTTGTGAGTGGGGTCCTGGAAAGCAAGCTGCCAAGTGAAGTGGGGAACCGTGATCTTTGCCATTGCACCCATTTTCAGGATACGGTGAATTTCTCTCATCGCCCGGTTGTGATCCGTCAGATGCTCCAGGCAATGCGAGATGCAAATTTCATCGACGGACTCATCCTTAAACGGCCAAGGGTGGAGATCAAGATCGCAAACCAGGTGGATGTTCGGCGACTTTCGATTCTTGTCGATGTTGGCAAATCCCTCGATAGGTTTTGCCCCTGACCCTAAATTGATTTTCATCGTCGAAACCGGAAGACACAGCGGCTCAGAAGCCATGCCGCATTGATGGTCGAGCGATAGTTATTTTAATTTAAAAATGATGGCCGGGCCTGTCGGCAAGACAATCGGAATGGTTTCCCGCCCGGCAAAATACTCATCCACCGCTTGTCTGGCACCTGCACACGTAGGGAACCCATAGTCGTCTAACACCATGACTCCGCCCACGGACAATCGCGGGAATATGAATTCACAGCAATCAAAGACGAATGGTTTGATGTCCACATCAACGTGGGCGAATGCGATGCGCGCCTTCTCTAAACCGTTCTTTTGGCTATGTCATAATAGCATTCAAATTCCCCATAGCCCAGCCACGGCGAAAACAATGGTCGGTAATATTTCCAATATGGATATGAGGGCCTCTTCTGGTTTTATGAGCCGCAGGCAAGCAAGGTCGCCACGGGTGCATGTTCCGCTGTTGCAGCCAATACATTCAAGGTGATCCTGGCGGAGCACTTTATGGTTGTGCCCCAATGGCATCCATTGGTCTTGCTCTGTCGGCCCCATGAAGGAGAGCGTCGGCACATTCAGTGCCGTGGCAATATGCAGCGGTCCGGAGTTGTTGCATACAAGAATATTCAGCTGCGAGATCACCGCAACCGTTTCACGAAGGTCAACGCTTTTAAAAACAACAAGTCGCTTGCCCGAAGAGGCAAGGATTGATTCGATCAGGTTATGATCGCCCGGTCCGCCGATCAAAACGACGGAACAGCCATGATCATGCTGCAAGCGGAGCGCCAACTGTGCGTAATACTCTGAGGGCCAACGCTGGGTGGGATAATACCCTCCCGGATGAATGCCAATCACAATGCGCTGACCGAGGTTGTGTGCTTTAAGCCAACCGCCCGCCCAGTCTCGCTCTTTTGGAAGTAAGCAAAGCTGGGGCGTGCGGTCTTCGGACTTTACGCCCAAAAGCCGCGCTGTTTCCAGGGTCAAGTCCGCCACATGCATGCATCCATTGGGATAAGCGGCAAGCCGGTTGAAGAAAACCTCTCGTCCATAACCGTGAAATCCGATCCGAACCGCGGCGCCGCTAAGATAGGCGATCAAAGCGGTGTGAAGATCATTCCCGGTCAAGGGGTCGATAACGGCGTCATAGCCGATTTTTTTCAAACGGGCTGTCAACCGCAAGAACCCGACAAAGGACGAACCCAGACCTTCCTTATTCCAGATGATCACCTCGTCGACATGAGGATCATATTGCAGTAGCGGAGCATTGGATGGACTGGCCAGCACCGTCAGCCGGGCATGCGGAAAACCTTGTTTAATCGCGCGCAGCGCTGCCGTGGACAACACCATATCGCCGATGCGGTCGGTCCTGATAAATAGGATATTCGTGATTTTAGATTGAGAGGACGCAAGCCGGAGAGAGCTCTTCCGCAGCATAATGCCCGTCCCGCGCAGAAGCGCCTCCCTGGCATGCAGATAAAATGTCCTTATGGCTTTCTTCACGAAAAATCTCGGAGGCTATCCCCTGCGTGCAAAAACCTGAATCGAATTGTACCAGTGCACTCCCAGCGGGTAGAAAAGCACTGCGGCCAACCTGTTGATCAACTGCTTGGAAAATTCCACGACACCGAAGTCCGGTCCAACCTTCACACAGATAAAACCGGCCTTTTCCAATAGCCGCCGCAAGCTTTGAACAGAAAAATGAAATATGTGCACTTCCTTGTCAATTATCGAGAACAGGTGCGGTTTTCGGCCTTTTACTAAGCGGTAGGTCGCTTGCATAAATTTATCGTTCAGGTTGGGTACCGCCACAACAAGTAATCCGCTAGGTTTCAATGCTCTCCGCACCTCCTGCAGCGTTCGCATCGGGGACGTTGTGTGTTCAAGGACATGCCACAGAGTGATCACATCAAAGCTCTGGTCCGTTAAATCGGCATCCCAGATTTGACCGCAGAACAAACTCTGCCCAAGTCTTTTGGAAGCAAACTGCGTGGCATAAGCGGACACATCGGCGCCATGGACCTGCCACCCGCTTTCTTTTGCCAATTCAAGAAACAACCCTTCACCGCACCCTACATCGAGAAGACTCCCCTTGTTGGTCATGCTCTCGATGCGTTTCAAGCGCTGCATCCACATGCATTTGCGCTTTTCTCTCTGGCCTGAAATCCATTCGGCATAGTAGTCTTGATCGTAGTGCCGGGACAGATCTTCGGAGACTGGAATCGGGTCGACATAAGCCAATCCGCAATCCGGGCACTTCACCACGCAATATGGCGGTTCTGCGCGTTCGACGATCTCCCCCGGGGTCGAACGGCAGATGGGGCAAGGAGTGGCAGTCATCTGCACCGAAGGACCTCCTCGTATAACCTGACGGTCCGTTCTATGTTCCTTTCAATTCCGAAAAAGACCTCCGCCCGAATGCGTGCTGCCTGGCCCATACGTTTTCTAAGATCTTCATGCGCAGCCAACAAAGCGAGTTTTTCAACCAAAGCGGCAATATTTTCCGGTGGCACAGCGAACCCACTCGAATTCTCCTCGAAGGCCTCGGTGGACCCTCCACCGGTCGTCGCAATGACTGGCTTGCCCATCGCCATGGCCTCAAGGAGTGATCTGGGAAACGCTTCGCCCTTGATGGAGGGTAGAACGAAGATATCGCTGGCTTGCAGAACTCCTCGGACGTCTTCTTGACGACCTATAAACAGTATTCTTTCCCGGATTCCCAAAATGTCCGCTCTTTGCAGGCATTCCTGATAGTAAGCAGCGTCTTTAATCTCACCGGCAAAGACAATTCGCAGCTCAGAGAACCGATCACGCAAACGGCCGCAGGCCTCGACCAATTGCTTTTGACCTTTTCGCGGCTCGACCCTGCCGGTGTGGACAACAAGGATTCTCTGGCTATCAAAATAGGGACTGGAAAGCTTTAGGCTCGACTGGGGAACTGGGGCGAATCTCCGCAAATCGACGCCATTGTGGATCGTGATGCACTTTTTTTTTTGGCTTTCATCGGGAAACCGAAACGCCAATGCATCGGAAACCAGAACGATTTTTGAGGACAAAAAGCAAAGCAATCGATCGTAAGGATCACGTTCGGATGACCGCACGTGCCATACAACGGGGAGCCGCTTCAGCCTCCCGATCACCCCAGCGTAAAAAGTGTTTCTCGGCCCATCGCTGTGAAGAATGGCTATTTGTTTATTTTCGAGAAGGGCTGAAAGCCTGCTGATGACGGCAGCGATCAAGCCCGCGTTTTGAATCGACACTTTTGGGAGCGACAGGATGTGGCTTTCGATGGACTGTTCCCTCAACCGTCGAGAAAGACTGCCCTCCTCCGGGACCACTACCATCGGATTAAAACGTTTTCGGTCAAGGCGGATGGTGAGTTGAAAAAGGCTCTCCTGGCCGCCGTTTCCCAGCTCGTGAAAGCTGGAAAAAAGCAACACTCGATATGGTTTACCCGGCAATGGCCTTACCTCGCTCGAAAAGCTCCCTGTATAAAAATTCGAATTGATTAACCATATTCTCAGCCTTGAATCGTTCCTCGTATCGTTTTCGGCCGGTTCCTCCCAAAGCCTGCCTCAGATTCCCGTCGACGACAAGCTTAGCGATGGCATCTTTAAGCGCCCGGGCATCGCCGGGAGGAACCAGCAGACCGGACCGGTCGTGTTCGACGGCCTCGGGAATCCCCCCTATGAGAGTGGAGATAATCGGCAGTCCGTGGTGCATGGCCTCCAACAGCGCCAGCGAGAGTCCCTCCCGGAACCGGGTCGGCAGGACAAAAATATCCGCCTGCGCCAAAACCAGATCGATATCTTTCACAATTCCTGTAAATTTGATGTGCTCCGATAACTTAAATTGGGCGACCTGCTCCTCCAGCGCTGAGCGCAAGGGGCCGTCGCCAACGATCAGAAGCCTCAGGGATGAGTAATCGGAAACCAGCATGCGCATGGCATCGACCAGAAACCGGTGCCCCTTGTTCTCCACTAGGGAGCCGACCGAGACAAGGACACAGTCTTGGGCACTGAGACCCAGAGTAGAGCGCGAAATCGGTTGGCCCTCCTGCCTGAATAGTCGCTTTACTCCGTTGTAAATAACGCGGGTCTTTTTCGCGGGGATGCTTTCGACATTGTTGACAAAACATTGAACGGATCGCGATACGCAGATGATTTGGCATGTAAAGTGCGCCAGATATTTTTCAATCAGGATATGCCTTCGGGACAAGCTGAAATCGTTCGTATGCACGTGCGCCAGCACTCTCCGGATGCCGGCGATAATCCCAGCAAGGCGGCCAAAGGTGCTGGCAAAGTTTCCATGCGTGTGGACAATGTCGGCCCGCGATCGCCGCAGGCGCAAGGCCAAGCGGGCGATGTTGAGAGGGTGGTGATAGCTTAGAAGATTCAGGATTCTCACCGAAATCCCTGACTGCCGTAGCCAGTCGGCAACGTCGCCGCCCCTCGCCAAGCACCAGATCTCCACATCAAATTTTTTCGAGTCCAGCCCGGTGGCGATAGTGGCGATGACTTTCTCTTGTCCTCCGACTTTCAAATCCTCAACCAAGTGGATCACTTTGATGCGGCGGGTCATCGGATGAATTCGCTGGCCTGATCAGGCGGCAATGCGTTGATCGGGGGTAGGCGATGTCGAGAGCGGAGACGGCGAAGGCGGTGAATCCATCGCCTCCATTCGAGCCAACAGACGATGAATACGACACCCGTAGGTGTGATGTTCTAAAACCTTGCGTCTGCCGGCAGCAGCGATTCTCCGGCGCTCATCGGCATGTTCCATGTAAAAAGCGATTTTGCGATCGAGGTCGACCTCATCGTAAAAGGTGACCAAATGCTCGCCATCCTTGAACAACGCGAGCACGTCCTTCTGCCGGTCCGTCAGAACAAATGCACCGCAGGCCATAGCCTCGAACACCCTGGGGCTGACCTGATGCACAGGGAACCGCCTCTGCGGATCGCGATAATGGACCGAAAGCACAATTTTGTTAGCGGAATATAAACGAACCCATGTCTCCGGTGTCGTGTGAGCGGCCCGAATGAGCGGCCGAAGCGGGGAGCCGTGGGACAGTGCGTCCCAGCCGGGGCCCCATATGGCCGGGCGATGACGCAACACAGCCTGAAGCATTTCCGATCGCTGGGGGTAGTAGGAACCCACGAATACGACACCGCCTCCGAACTTCAGTTTTTCCTCGCCGGAAACCTCTACGCAGCGGTGTATCTCTGGGTCACAGGCCATCGGCAGCCACTCCGCATGGGGTAGGCCCATCTGATGAAAGATATCCATGTATTCGGTCCCATGGCAAAAAAGGTGGTTATAAAGAGGCCCCGTGGCGAACATCATGTCGGAAGCACGCGGCGCATCCGTCGTCCACAACGCCAACTGCGCCTTCAACTTGGACATGCTCCGTAGGGCATTCGCAGTGATTCGATGCCCTCCCGTTACAAGAACGACATCGGGTCGGGCCTGCTTGGCGAGTTTGACCAATGCTCGATTAATGGAAGCCACACTCAGTTTCTGGAGGAAATTAAATTTCTTCCGCAAGCGGCCGGGAAAAACATGGTCTCTGTCGTTGAAGGTGATCAACTCGTGTCCGGTCGATCGCATTGCCCTTTCGATGTATTCAGTGATGGTAACATAATGGGGGTTGTGATATCCGCTCACCAGGATCCGCACGGCAAAACCTCTTCAGGGGATTGGTTGCCCGGGCTGCGCCGGCTTCGGTCCTCTTGCCACTGCTTGAGCTACAAGGGATTTGAGAAGGAGGTAGTACGTGTTCAGGCAGGAAGGCCGAAATACAGCCGCCTTGATAAATTCGCTTACCGCCCGCTTTGGCCGTTGCGTTTCAAGGAAATGGATCCCCCGCATGGAGTGTGCGTGAAATGCGAAATGCTTCATTTCCGGCCGTAATAGCGGATGCTCCACTGCCAGCTCCGAAAGACGCTTCAGTCCGTGAAGCCGGGCTTCCTGGAAGTTCGCCGACGCTGAAAAATTCTGCTGGTGACGGACCCAGCACTGTACCACTCCAGGCGCATAGACCATAACCGGCTTGTTCAGTAATAACTTCACGAAGAACTCGAGGTCATCCAGGCCGTTCAGTTCGGGTATCTCAGAAAATTTTCCCACTCTTGCCCAGACTGTTTTCTTTAGCATCAAGGTCTGAATGGTCAGCGGGCTGCGCCCGGCCGACATCCATTTAAGGCCCTCTTGCGGGGACATCTGCCGGCTGATGAATCGGTCGATGAAGCGGCCGGTGTCATCTCTGCGTTCGTAGTCTGAGTAAACCGCATCCGCATGAGGTTGACGGTGAAAGACATCCACCTGACCACGCAGCCTGGAGGGCAGCATGATGTCGTCCTGGTCAATAAAACAGATCAGATCCGCCCGGCAGAGGCTGATGCCGTAATTCAGGGCAGCGCCCTTGCCGGCGTGGTCTCGGCGCATGTAACGGATGCGCCTGTCACCGAACCCATATAGAATGGGACCAGGATCTCTGTCAGAGCCGTCGTCCACCACGACAAGCTCCCAGGTTGCAGCCTTCTGGCATCGGACGCTTTCGACCGAACGAGACAGCCAGGCAGACCCGTTGTAGCATGGTAAAACGATGGAAACCTCCGGCTTGATAGCAAGACCGTTCGAAGCGGTTGAGGCATCCATCAATTGCCTGTCTTTTTAGCTGCCAAGTGGACGATTTCTCCCAACCCCACGAAGGCCATAAGGAACCCTAAGGCATGCAGGAATCGGCAGGCTGCGGCTGACTGTAGAATGCGGTTCACGATGCGCTGCCATCTGCTATCCTCTGCCGCATAATACAGGCTTGCCGCAACATGCTGCTTCCACACATGGCCCCTTTGAAGCAACTCAAACCCCTCCAGTTCCAAAAGTCGCCCTACGGTCCTCATCGTGAAATGGCAGAGGTGGCGCGGCAAATCGTATGCAACCCAGTGCCGTCCAAACACCCTGGCGGCCAAGCTGCTGCAGTTGGGCACCTCCAGCATCAGAATGCCGCGCGTGGAGAGCAACTTTGCTACAAAACGCAGCGTTGCGGGGGGGTCGTGAACATGCTCCAGCACGTGCCACATCGTGATCAGATCGAAAGCGCCTTCCAAATGCGCGAGGTCGTCTAAACTGCCGGTGAGGACCGGGATGGTTTGGGACTTCACCTTTGGTGAGGTGTGGTCGACGATATCGAAGCCGTAAACATCCCAACCTAGTTTTTTTAGAAGCAAAAGATGATCCCCATTGCCGCAGCCTATGTCAAGCGCTTTTCCGCCTCCGCTCCAAGCCGGAATCCTGGGATAATAGGATCGCATATAGCGGTGGAACAGAATTTCCACCTTGCTAAGAATCCAATCCGACCATTTCTCTAAATCCAGCGAAACTTCCGGCGGCGCCAAGTGAAGGTAGCCATAACAGTGCACCAAGGTGTTCCACTTCAGCCGGTTTTTCAAACGCGCCGGCCATGATCCACCTCGGTTGAAAATCTCACTTCCCGACAGAACACCGGTCTGGTAAGGGCCGTATGTATCGGGGTAGAAGATCGCCATACCGGATCGTGAAGGCCTCGGATTTGTATAGCGAAAATTGCAGTGATCACAGTCAACAACCCCGAATGTTTCAGTGCGATCCATGGTTCTGTCCGGTCCCTTGAATAGCAAGTGGCTGTTTTTCGAGGAACACACAGGGCAATTAGCCGACTCCAAAAGCACCTGACCAGAGCTCACAGGGACCTGACCTCAGAAATGGCTTGTCTTGCCAGCTGGGCATCCGAGCGTGAAAGCCCGCCAGTGATCAGCAACCCGCAGACAAACACCGCCGTAAAGATCGCTCCTGAAAACATCAAGTTCAACAGAGTCTGGGCGCGGCTCAGCGCCTCCGCAGAACCAGCGAGGATAGCGGTGGCATAATGGGAGAAGAGCCCGGCCGCAATGGCACAACCGACAGGTTTTGCCAGCACCTGCACGAAAAAAACAATAAATGGACATCCCATAAAAGAGTGGAAGCGGATGATATAAAAAAGATTGCCTGTAGCCATGGCGAGGCCAGTGCCGATCAACACACCGGCGAAACCGAACTTCACTATCAGACTCAAACTCAAGGCCACGTTCAGAAAACTCAAAATGCTCGTTGCTTCAATCTCATACCGCAACACTCCCATGCCGCGGCCGATGGAATTGAGGGCACCCGTAACGATGTTGAAAAAATATGCGATCGACAAGACCTGCAGCGCCATTGTTGCAGAGGCGTGGGCATGCTCAGCCAGCCAAAGAGTGATGATGGACGCAGCGTTGGCCACCAAAAACCCGGCAGCAGGTGCCGCTATCAGCACCATGTAACGGGTGCCTTGCCAGCACAACTCTTTCAGTCGATGGGTATCCTGCTGAGCCGCCAGTTCAGATGCCGCCGGAATCAGCGGACTCATCAGGAAGGAAGGGATTAAGCGCACGACCGACGCGAGTTTGCTGCCGAGTTCGTAAAACGCAACGAATTCCATGCGAAGAAAAAAACCGATCAGCAATTTGTCGAATTGAAAGTTGAGAAGCCCCGCCAGGGAGGTCATCTGAAGCTTTAGGCCATATCGCAGAAAATCCTTGAAAATCTTTTTGTCGAAGGACCGGATGCCGCCGAACATCTCCGGGACCGCACGTGAAGCAAAAAATGCATGCGAAACCGCCAGTCCGCACCGCAGTGTGAACAATATCACGACCAACTCTTTCAGCCCCCCGCCACCACTTAGCACCGACACAGTCGCAATTGCATATGAGAGAAAATAGACAATTTCACAAATGTTGCTGATATGGATAAGCTGCAAGCCGATCATCAGATTGCGAAAAACAGAAGTGAACTGGCCGATGCAGAAAATGATTAGCACCCAGCGAAACACTGTAATGGCTTGGCCGAGATCGCTCGGTGCAATCTGAAGCAATTCAAGGATGCTGCCGGCGAATAAAAATGCAACCGTCAGCGGAGGCAAAAAGAGAAGATTGAACACACTTGCAGTGGCGACCAACTTCCCCAAGTTAGGTCCATTCACCCCCGTCCTGTATTCTGCTGCAAATTTAATAGTTGCAGCTCCTGCTCCTAAGTCCAACAAGTTGAAATAGTCTACAAAAGCGAAGAGAATTACCCAAAGACCATATTGTTCCGCGCCGAGTTTGCCGAGGACGAATGGAATCAAGAGCAAATTAGCCGGAAAATAAAAGGCTTTTGCGATTATGTTCCATGCGCTGTTTCGAAGAATCTTTTGTTTTAAGGAGGGTGGCATTCTGAGGTCTTGAGGTGGAAAACTCTATCGAATCAATTTCACGAGCTCAAAGATTTTGTGTTTATATGAGAACTACGCCAGGGGTAAACTGCCACGACGCACAGCTCCGCCCGGTCGATTACATCGACAGGCATGTTCCAACCAATTGATCTGTTTTGAGAATCGTTCAAAAAAAACGCGCAACACCACACAATAGTGGAGGAATTTTGCAAGTTGCATGCCGCCTTGGGAAGGGCGCTGTGGTGAAACGGGCACAACTCTCCGAAATACTCCGGAGTTGGTGGGATTATAATTCTAACAATTGGATACTTATAATCAATTTAAAGCTATAGCATTCATGCCTAAGATTGTGGAAGGCCGGTGTTTTCCACTCTGCCGGCATATCGATCCGGCATAAAATTGACGCCGTTTTGCAGAGAGTCAGACCGCTTGGCACAAGCAAGCACTCGTTGATCTCTGGTCCTATCCTGCCGACATACCGTCAATGGATCAGTTTCCCTCAGTCAACCCCGTTTAAGATTTTCAAATTACATAAAAAAAAACGCAGACGAGCTGTATTTTTCGCTTGACTCTTTAAGGGTTTTAGCTTTTAATGGAGCAAAGTGGCGGAAAGTGGTGGAGATTTGACAGGCATGTTTCGCGGAAGCTCATACCACACGATCGACGACAAGGGCCGGATCGTCATCCCGTCCCGCTTCCGGGTGCTCGCCCGCTCGGAGGAGGCCGACGGCCTCATGGTCTCGCGCATGGACAGCTGCCTGCTTGCCTACCCGTTCGCCGAGTGGCGCAAGCTCGAGGAGCGCATCCTGCAGCTGGCCGAGAAAAGCGACACCATGCGCCGGTTCCGGCGGATCTTCATCGGCGGCGCCCACGAGTGCGCCTGCGACAAGCAGGACCGCATCCTCATTCCGCCCGTGCTGCGGCAATACGCCGACCTGAGCAAGGACATTGTCCTGGTGGGGGTGCTCGACCACTTTGAAATCTGGTCCCGGGAGAATTTCGAAAAGGAGAGCCTGACGCTGGAAAACGAGCTCAGGAACCCGGAGGCCAGAAACGAAATCGCCAAGCTCGGGATTTGATCCCATGGCGTACCGCCACGTGCCGGTCATGCGCCGCGAGGTGCTGGCCTATCTCGACTGCCGGCCGGGGGACCTCGTCGTGGACGGCACCCTGGGCGGGGCCGGTCATGCCCGCGACATCTGCGAACACATCCTGCCCGGTGGACGGCTGATCGGGATCGACCAGGACCCGGAGGCCATCGCCAACGCTCGTATCGTCCTGGAACCCTTTGCCGAGCGGGTGCAGCTGGTCCAGGAGAATTTCGCGAACATGGCGGACGTGTTTTTCCGGCTCGGGGTCGGCGGGGCCGACGGCATCCTGCTCGACCTGGGCCTTTCGCTGAACCAGCTGGAGAACAGCGGCCGCGGGTTCAGCTTCCAGCGCGAGGAGCCGCTCGACATGCGCATGGACCCGCACACAGGAAAGACCGCCGCGGACCTGGTCAGCCGACTGGAGGAGAGCGAGTTGGAGCGAATCTTCCGGGACTACGGCGAGGAGCGCCATGCCCGCGCCATCGCCCGGCGGCTGGCGG
>JBGSTS010000065.1:0-23368 GCA_041736435.1 Desulfobacterales bacterium
AAGCGGCAGGCGACGCCGAAGGCCGGCTCGAGCGCGGCCGACAGCTCTTCGATCCGCCGGATGACCCGGTCGCGTGCCTCCTCGGACAGCGCGCGGATGCTGCCCCTAAGCTCGGCGGTGTCGGGGATGACGTTGGCGGCATCCCCGGAGGCGAATCGACCGACCGTCACGACAGCCGGCATGGTCGGCGGGAGACTGCGGCTGACGATGGTCTGAAGCTGGGTGACGAAATGTGCGCCGGCCACGATGGGGTCGATGCACTCCTCCGGCCGGGCGCCGTGGCCGCCGCGTCCCTGGATGGCAAGCTCGAAGCGGTCGGCCGAGGCATAGCCCAGGTCTTTGAAAACACCGGCCCGACCGACAGGCAGGTCCGGAGACATGTGTCCAGCCCAGATGATGTCGACGTGCGGGTTTTCCAAAACGCCCGCTGCGATCAGGGCCTTCGCTCCGCCGCCCCCCTCCTCGGCCGGCTGAAAGATGAGCTTCACGGCGCCACCGGTGCGGGTCATCAGGCCGGTGTCGGCAATTTTTTTGGCTACGCCCAATAAGATGGCCGTGTTGGCGTCGTGGCCGCAGGCGTGCATCACCCCTGGGTGCTGAGATCGGTAGGGGATATCGTTCAGCTCGGTGATCGGCAGGGCGTCGATGTCGGCGCGCAAACCAACCACCGGGCCGTTGGTGGGCCCCAGCAACAGGCCGATGGCTCCGGTCGTGCCGGGGACCGGCCGGGCATCCCAGCCCAGGCCGGAAAGGATTTCGAGGATGCGTTGGGTCGTTCGGACTTCGTGGAAAGCGAGTTCGGGATGTGCGTGCAGATCGCGGCGGACATCACGGAGCCATTCACGCAGGGGTGCGCTTTTTACGGCCGTCATGCTCCTGCTTTCAGCCCGCAGGGGCGGGCCTGATCGAAACCGGTTGACTTTATAGGGTCGGTGAGCCTAAGATATGAAACATATATTTCACTAAAAAATTAATTGCAACAGTTTTTTCATTTTATGGCTGCCGACGAAATATTGAACCGGATTCGCGCGCTGAAAAAGCTCACTCCCCGTGAGCTTAACTTAGTCGACTTTTTGTCCCGCAACGCGTCCCATGCCGTTTTCGAAAATGTGACCTCGCTGGCCGAAAAAACCGGTGTCAGCAAGGCGACCGTGGTGCGTTTCATTTCAAAACTTGGCTATGAGAGTTTCAGCGACCTGCGCCGGGAGCTCCAGGAAGACGCCCGGGTGATGTTCGAGTCTCTCCCCAAGCGGTACACGCTGAAGAAGCAGGAGCTGGAGCGCGCGAGCGATGACATCCTGGACCGGAATATTCAGAACATCATCCAAAACCTTGAGCATACCAACGCCACCATCGATCGCAAGGCGTTTCACCGCGCGGCGGAAATCATTCACGAAAAGAAGGGGAACCTTTACGCCTGCGGGTTTCGGACCTCGCATGCGCTGGCGCAGATGTTTCACATCATGATCAAACGCATTCATCCGAATGCCTTTCTCATCGGCCCGCAGATCGCCATGATGCCGGACATGCTACTGGACCTGACGGCCGAGGATCTGCTCGTCGCGGTTTTCCGCCACCCTTACGCCCGGCAGACGGTCAGAATCGCCAAGCGCTTTGCGGATGCCGGCGCCCGGGTCCTGCTGGTCACCGACAGCGACTTTTCCCCGCTGGCCGATCGGGCCGCCGTTCAGATTGTGGTGACGTCGGAAGGCCTCTCGATTTTCAGGAGCTTCACCGCGGTCACGGCGGTGCTGGAAGCCCTGCATCTGGCGGTGCTGCGGTTGAGCGACCAACGTCTCAATCGGCGCCTGGAGGCCGCCTCCGCGCTTTTCGAGGAGTTCGACACCTACTGCGTTCAGCCCCAAAAAGCCTTGCAGCGTGCGCGCGCGGGCATTAAAAAAGCCCACCGCTGAGTATTAAGACGAGTGGGCGCAGCGGGCCATTCCCGTGCCGATGCCCATCGGCCACGAGTTTGTGAGCCGCGTGGCCACGGTGAGCGCCAATGTGCACGACCTTCTGGATCGGCGACCAGTTGAACCACAACAGCATCATCCGATATGAATCACCGGCGATGGTTCGTGAGGGCCGGCTGCCCGGAGGCGGATGCCGGCGCTGGCCAGCGAACGGCCGGCTTCGGCCAGGGCCTTGGCCGGAGTGTTGTTGGTCTCGCTCAGGTGCGCCAGGACCACTTGCTGCAGACCTGGGTGCGCGATTTCGGACAGAAGACGGCCGGAGTCCGGGTTGGAGAGATGGCCGGTCCGGCCCCGGATGCGCTGCTTCAGGAACCAAGGGTAGGGGCCCTCCATCAGCATGTCCGGATCGTGGTTGGACTCGAGAATGACCAGGCCGCAGCCGCGTAAGTGCTCGCGGACGACGGCGGTGGCAACTCCCAGGTCGGTGGCGATGCCGACGCGCGTGCCGTTGGCGCCAAGGACGAACCCGGCCGGGTCACGGGCGTCGTGGCAAATCGAGAAGGGCTCGACCGTCAGGGTGCCGACCTGAAACCGGTGGCCGCAAGCAACGGTGCCAATTTCCGGCAGCTCCTGGAGCACGGGCGCAGCCGCCAGCGTCCCGGCCGTCAGGAAAACCGGCAGCCGGAATCGACGGCACAGTCGCTCCACGCCGCGCACGTGGTCGGTGTGCTCGTGCGTGACCAGGATGGCGCTCAGGTCCGCGGCGTCCAGCCCCCGGCTCTCCAAGCGTCGTCCGATGTCCCGTGCGGACAGCCCCGCGTCGACCAGGACCGAGGTGACGCCGTCGGAAACATAAATCGCGTTTCCCCGACTGCCGCTCGCCAAGACGCAGACGGACAGCGCATGATCCTGCCGCACGTCCTGATGGCCTTCTATGCTCACGTGTCTCCTAAACTGCCGGCGCCGCTATGTCATAGCGCAAAGGGTATAGAAGAAATCCTTCCCTCTGTCTTTCACCCGCTGCACTATGCTCTCTGAACCATGCCGCTTTATTTTCCGGTATGCCCGAAGCCCCCGCTGCCGCGGTCGGTGACATCGAGCGCCGGCACCTCTTCCAACCGGGCCTGCTGGACCCGTTGGATGACCATCTGGGCGATCCGGTCTCCGCGGCGCACGGTGTAGGCGGATTGTCCGAGGTTGACGAGGGCGATCATGACCTCTCCGCGATAGTCGGCGTCGATGGTGCCGGGGGCATTGATCAGCCCAATGCCGTGTCGGACCGCCAGGCCGCTGCGCGGCCGGATCTGGGCTTCGAAACCGCTGGGCAGAGCGACGGCCAACCCGGTGGGCAGCAGGGCGATTTGCCCCCGCTTTAAAATGGTGTCTGCGCGAACCGCCGCACAGATGTCCATGCCCGCTGAATCCGGGGTCATGTAGCACGGCAGCGGGATGTCGGCGTCTTCTTCCGGACGCAGGCGCAGGACCTTGATAATCGGTGGCGACGGCACGGCAACCCCTTTCGGCTACGGTCTCCCCGTCGAGGGGGCCAGCCCGAGCGTTTCACGAAACGTTCGGGCCAGGGTTTCAGCGCACATGGGTTCGAGGGATGGGCCGGGAGGAACAGGGCGCCGCGCTCAAGAGGCAGCCAGGCAACGTTCCAACTCGTCTTTCGCGATTTCCACCGGGCCGAGCAGCGTGAGCATCGTCTGGTCTGCGCCGAAAAGCACTTGTGCCAGTTGCTGAATGTCGTCGCGAGTGACGGTCTCGAGGCGCGTGATCACCTCGTGCAGAGGGATGTCGGCCTCGAAGTAAATTTCATTCTGGGCGGCGCGGACCATTTGGTTGTCGGCGCTCTCGGAGGCCAGCAGGAGACTGCCCTTGGTGTACTCGATCGCCCCTTTCAACTCGGTCGGGTCGACCGGCTCGCGCGCCATGCGTGCCAACTCGGCAGCCACCAGCTCCACGGCGGGTGCCACTTGCTCCGGGCTTACCGCCAAGTAGACCCCGAACATCCCGGTGTCTACATGGGAGGCGATGAAGGAATACACCGCATAGGCCAGTCCGCGCTTTTCGCGAACCTCCTGAAAGAGCCGCGAACTCATGTTTCCGCCCAGAATCGTGTTGAGCAGCGAAAAGGCATAGCGCCGCGGGTCGACCAGCGACAATCCCGCCGTTCCGAGGCAGATGTGGACCTGCTCCAGCTCTCGCTGGTGAACATTGACCTGGGAGCGGTTGCTGGGCGTGATGCGGGGAGGAAATCCGCTCCCGCGCCGGACGGATTCGAACGCCGGCCCGATCAGGTCCACCAGGCGGTGGTGCTCCAGGTGTCCGGCGGCCGCGACCACGATGCGCTCAGGCTGGTAGAGTCGCTGAAAGAAGCCGCGGATCATCTCGGCGCTGAACTGCGCAATGTTCTCCCGGGTGCCCAGGATCGAGCGACCCAGCGGGTTGTCCCCCCAGAAGTTGCTTCCGGACAGATAGTGGATGTGCTCATCCGGGCTGTCTTCGACCATGCCGATCTCCTGCAGGATGACCGGCCGCTCGCGTTCCACCTCGCGCGGGTCGAACACGGAGTTTAGGACTATATCGGAAAGAATATCCACCATGGTCTCGATCTGGGTGTCGAGCACCTTGGCGTGGTAACAGGTATGCTCCATGGTGGTGAAGGCGTTGGTGTGGCCGCCGATGGCATCGAACTCCTTGGCGATTTGAAACGCGGAGCGTTTTTGCGTCCCCTTGAAGATCATGTGCTCGATGAAGTGCGACAGCCCGTTTTCCGGGTCGGCTTCGTCGCGAGCCCCCGCGTTCACCCAGACTCCCAGGGAGACGCAGCGGGTGTGAGCCATGGGAAGGCTCACGATCCGCACTCCGTTGGGCAACACCGACTTGCACATGGCGGCGCTCATCGGCCTTATTCTTCCAGCAGCACCTTGTGGCTCAGGCGAATCTTGCCGTCTCTGCCGATTTCAAGCACCTTGACCTTGAGCTTGTCGCCCTCCTTTACCACGTCGGAGACCTTGGTAACCCGTCGGTTGGCAAGCTGCGAAATATGGACCAACCCGTCGGTCCCCGGCATGATGTTGACGAATGCCCCGAAGTCGGTGATCTTGACGACCGTCCCCTCGTAGATGGCGCCCACTTCGGGGTCGGCGGTGATCTGCTTGATGAGGTTGAGGGCGGCCTCCGCCTCCTGTTTGGAGAAGGCGGCGATCTTCACCTGGCCCGAGTCCTCGACCTGTACGATGGTGTTGGTTTGGCTCTGAATGGCGCGGATGGTTTTGCCGCCCTGGCCGATGACCTCGCGGATTTTATCCGGATGGATCGTGATGGTGGTGATGGTCGGCGCGTAGGGGGAGATCTCCTGGCGCGGGGCGGCAATCGCCTCGATCATTTTTCCCAGGATGTGGATGCGCCCCTGGCGCGCCTGTTCCAGGGCGGTTGCGAGGATCTCGCGCGAAAGCTCATGGATTTTGATGTCCATTTGAACGGCGGTGATTCCCTCCCGGGTGCCGGCCACCTTGAAATCCATGTCGCCGGCGTGGTCTTCGTCACCGAGAATGTCGGAGAGCACAACGACCCGCTCGCCTTCACTGACGAGCCCCATGGCGATTCCGGCGACCGGGGCTTTGATGGGTACCCCGCCGTCCATCATGGCCATGCAGCAGGCGCACACGGTTCCCATCGAGGAGGAGCCGTTGGACTCCAGCACCTCGGAGACCAGCCGGATCGTGTAGTCGAAGGTTTCCTTGGCCGGCAGGATCTTCTCGATCGCACGGGTCGACAGGCCCCCGTGGCCGATATCGCGCCGGCTGGGCCCGGCAATGCGTTTGGCCTCACCCACCGAATAGGGCGGAAAATTGTAATGGAGCATGAAGGGGCGAAACTCTTCGCCGGAAAGCGTCTCGACCCGCTGTTCGTCCTGGCCCGAGCCCAGGGTGAGCACACCGAGCACCTGGGTTTCTCCCCGGGTGAACAGGGCGCTGCCGTGCGGCCGAGGCAGAATTCCCACCTGGCAGGTGATCGGGCGGATTTCGTCGAACCGGCGGCCGTCCACGCGTCGCCCCTCGCCCAGGATCAGCTCCCGCAGGATGCCCCGCTTGAGCTCCTCGATGATCGCGACCACCTCTTCACGGCGCTTGAGGCCCTCTTCACCGAGGGCGTCGATGATGCGGTGCTTGGCCGTGCGGGCCGCAGCATACCGTTGAACCTTCTGAGGAATGAGCAGAGCCTCTCGCAGGGGACCGGTGGCCAAAGACTCCACCTGGGCGGCGAACTCGGCGTCCCGCGCCGGCGGCGAGAAGTCGCGCTTGGGTGCGCCGTGGGTTTCCCGCAGCTTGATTTGCAGATCGATCAGCGGCTGCATGGCCCGGTGGCCGAAGAAAATGGCTTCCGTTAGGTCCGCTTCGCTCACCACGTCGGACCCGCCCTCCACCATTACCACCCCGGTCTTGGATCCGGCCACGACCAGATTGATGTCGCAGCCTTCCAACTCGGCAATGGTGGGGTTGACGATGAACTGGCCGGCGATCCGGGCGACGCGCACGGCGGCGATCGGTCCGGCAAAGGGAATGTCCGAAATGTGCAGTGCGGCGGAAGCGCCCACCATGGCTAGTGTGTCCGGGTCGTTTTCCTGGTCCATGGACAGGACCGTTGCAATCACCTGGGTTTCGCAGCGATAGCCCTTCGGAAAAAGCGGCCGGATGGGCCGGTCGATCAACCGCGCGGTCAACGTCTCCTTCTCACTGGGGCGGCCGATCTCACGGCGAAAATAGTTGCCCGGAATCCGCCCGGCCGCATAGATCTTCTCCTGGTATTCCACCGTCAGCGGCAGAAAGTCCCCGGGTCGCTCATCGTGGGTGGACACCACGGTGACCAGGACGATGGTGTCTCCATACTGAACCACGACCGAGCCGGAGGCCTGCTTGGCCACCTTGCCGGTCTGGATGCTCAGGGCCTTGCCGCCGATATCTTCCTTCAATAGAATTTCCATAAACCTCTCCTTGCGCGGCATCCGGTAACGCTTGACCAGCGGCGACCGGATGCCGGTCTGCCGACATCGGGTGACTCCCGGCGCCGGCCGCGGCAGGCCCCGCGGGCCTCCCACTCACAGGTCAATGATTCCCCGGATGCTCAAAAGCTACTTTTTAAGGCCCAGCGTCTCGATGATGGCCCGGTAGCGGTTGACATCTTTGAATTTTACATAGTTCAGCAATCGGCGGCGCCGGCCGACAAGCATCAGCAGCCCGCGCCGCGAGTGATGGTCCTTTTTGTGGATCTTCAGGTGCTCGGTCAGGTACTCGATGCGATTGGTGAGCAGACCGACCTGGACCTCGGGGGATCCGGTGTCGGAATCATGTACCTTGTACTTTGCGATCAGATTGCGTTTGTCTTCGGTTGACAATACCACGTTTTCTTTCCCTCCTTCTGAACGATCCTCGCTCCACCCCCTTCGGTGACGCGCTTGCGCAACCGGGAGCCGACGGTGGGGGCCAAGGCCGCCTAATGTTGAACCACTCGCGTGGTTTCCATTTTTCACCTTAAAGCAACAGGGTGATTTGTGCAATAAAAAACACGACTCAATGCCTGCCGGTAGGGCCAACGACACAGCCGTATTCGAGCCTGCGCCCGGCGGAACCATATCGGAGCACCGCAACGAGATCCCCGCGCTCATCCACCACCTTTAGCAGCGCATCGCCGCTCAGTTCCCGGAGGTCGAGCGTCACGTCCTCCCAGACGAGCGGGCGGCCGTGGCGGATTTTCTCGAGCAGGGGCGGGTCGGCGGTCACGACCGGCCTGCCGGACAGAGCCCGGGCCATGGGAATGATCCGCTCGCCGATGGCCACCTGCTGCGCCAGGGATTCCACCTCCGCCAGCGACAGGGCCTGCTCGATCCTGAAGCCTCCGCTCTCCGTGCGGGTCAGCTCGCTGAGGTGGGCGCCGCATCCCAGCACGCGGCCGATGTCCGCGCACAGGGTGCGCACATAGGTTCCGGCCGAACAGCGCACCTCGAGTCTCACCTGCGGCAACTGCACCTCCAGCAGCCGTAGGCGGTCGATGCGCACGGTGCGCGGCGGCTTCTGCACCGGCTGTCCGCGTCGCGCCAGGGTGTAAAGCGGCACCCCGCCGTGTTTAAGAGCGGAGAACACCGGCGGGGCCTGGGCGAGGGTTCCCACAAACCCCTGCAGGCAGCTTTCCAGCCGATCGGCCGTCACCCCGGTCCAGTCCCCTTGCCCGACGACGTTGCCCGTCGGGTCCTGCGTGTCGGTTTCCACCCCGAGGGTCATCACGGCGTCATAGGTCTTGGCATCATGCAACAAAAACTGCGCCAACCGTGTGGCCTGGTTGAGGCAACACACCAACACACCGCGTGCGAACGGATCCAACGTGCCGGTGTGCCCGGCGCGCCCGGCCTGGAGCAGGTGCTTAACGCGGGCGACCGTTTTTGCGGAGGACAGGCCGACGGGTTTGTCGACGATCAGAATCCCGTTCACATGACCACCGCCCAGCCGGTCAGCTGAGCTTTGATCTCCCTCAGCGTCGACTCGACTTGGAATCCGGCGGCGCTCAAATGTCCCCCGCCGCCGAACCCCCCGGCCCAGGCGGCTACGTCCACGGTTCCGTCCGAACGCAGGCTGACATGAAAATGCGTTCGGCCGCTGCCGGTCGTCTCCCCGTCCTGCTCCTGGATCAGAGCCGCCACTTTTACCGCTTCGATCCGCCGGGCGTAGTTGATCAGGCCGTCGACGTCCTCCGGCTGGGTGCCGGTTTCAGCCAGCATGCCGCGCGTGATCGTCATGATCGAGAGCTTGCCGTTGGGCGAGATCTCGATCGAGTTGAGCGCCAGGTTGAGCAGCTTGATGCGGCCCAGCGAGTACGAACCGAACACATGCCGCGCCACGTGATAAGGATCGGTGCCCCGCTCGGTCATCTCGCGGCTGATGGCGAAGGCGGCCGCATTCGTGTTTGAAAACCGGAAAGACCCCGTGTCGGTCAGAATTCCGGTGTAGACGGCGGTGGCGATATCCCGGTCAAACTCGACTCCCAGCATCGGAATGAGACGATGGACGATCTCCGCCGTGGCGCAGGCATCGCCGTCGATGACGTGGGCATGGCCGAAGCGGGTGTTGGTGATATGGTGGTCGATATTGATGATGACGGGAATCCGGGCCACCTGCGGCCAATCCGGGCCGACCCGGGAGAGGTCTCCGCAGTCCAGCACGATGGCGGCATCGCAGTCCTCGGGCGCCGGCATTTGGCGCGTGATGCGCGCCACTCCGGGCAGAAACTGGTATACGGCCGGAATGGCGCTGGCATTGAAGAGCGTCGTGCACTTGCCCAATTTTTCCAGCGCCAAGCCCAACGCCAGCAGGGATCCGACGGCATCTCCGTCGGGCTCGGCGTGTGAGGCGACCAGGAGGCGGCCGGCCGCTTTAATCCGTTGAATGATCGGGCCCATGGTTTTCGGAAAGCGATTTCAGCAATTGGTCGATGTGAGCACCGCGATCGAAGGATTCGTCATAGAAGAACTCAAGCGCGGGCATGTACCGCAACCCCAGGCCCCGGGCTAAGTGGCGCTTGATAAACCCCGCTGCGCTGCGGAAGCCTTCGAGTGCCGCCTCGGAGGCCTCCCGGCCGCCGGCCGCGGCAATGTACACCCTCGCGATCCGCAGGTCCCGGGTCACCGTGACGCCCGTGATAGTTGTCAGCTGCAGCCGCGGGTCGGAAATCTCCCGCTGCAGGAGATCCGCAAGCATCTCCTGGATGCGTCCGCCGACCCGCTCCGCCCGCGATGCCGATGTCATGCGCTGATCAGCTCCATCTGCGTGTCGATGACCTCCGCCAGGCCCAACGCTTCTGCCAGGTTGAACAGTTGGTCGATTTTCGAGTTGATGAGGGACATATCGTTGCCGACCAGGGCGAAACCCACCACCGCCCGCTGGTGCATGTCGTTGGCGTCGACCTCGGCCACCGAGGCATTGAAATGGTTGCGCAGCCGGGCAATCACCGCCTTCACGATGCGCCGCTTTTCCTTGAGCGAGTGGCACTCGTGCAGCCTGAACGTGATCAACCCGATCCCGACCACCATGATCCTAACCGAGCCCGGTAGCGCCTAGTTTCGAGGAGAACCCTTTGTTGAAATTGCGTTTCACGCGACTTCAGGCTTGATCTCCTCCATGTAGAAGAACTCGATGCGGTCGCCGACTTTGATGTCGTTGAAGTTCTCGATGCCGATGCCGCACTCGTAGCCGCTCTGGACTTCCTTGGCGTCTTCCTTGAATCGGCGCAGGGAGGCGTTCTTGCCCTCGTAGACCACGATGCCGTCGCGGACCAGGCGCAGGTTGCGGCCACGCTCGATTTTACCGTCCGTCACATAGGAGCCGGCCACGGTGCCCACCTTGGGAATATGGAAGACTTCGCGCACCTCGGCGGAGCCGAGGATGTGCTCCTCGAAACGGGATGCCATCAGGCCCGTCAAGGCGCTTTTCACGTCGTTGATGGCATCGTAGATCACGTTGTAGAAGCGCATGTCCACGTTTTCCTCACCGGCCATGGCCTGCACTTTGGGCGTGGGGCGAACGTTGAAGCCGATGACGATGGCATGCGAAACGGCGGCCAGGGACACATCGGATTCGCTGATGGTGCCGGTGGCCGCATGAACCACGTTGACGTTGACTTCGGCGTTGGAGAGCTTGGTCAAGGCGTCCGAAAGCGCTTCGATCGAACCATGGACATCGGCCTTGATGATCAGGTTGAGATCCTTGGTGCCGCCCTGCTGCAGCCGCTCGAAGAGGCTCTCCAGGCTAGGCCGGGGGCTGGCCTGGGTGAGATCGCGGGATCGCTGCTTCTGCAGCCGGTGCTCGCTGATCTGTTTGGCCGCTCGCTCATCCTGGACCGCCACAAACTCGTCGCCGGCCATGGGCACGCCGGCGAGGCCGAGGATTTCCACCGGGATGGAGGGTCCGGCCGCCTGCATGGGGTGGCCGCGATCATCGAGCATGGCCCGGACCTTGCCGTGGTGAACGCCGCAGACGACGGCGTCCCCGGCGTGCAGCGTGCCTTCGCTTACGAGCAGCGTGGCCACCGGCCCGCGGCCGGTGTCGATCTTGGCCTCCACGACATGGCCGCGAGCGAGCTTGTTGGGGTTGGCCTTCAGCTCCATCACCTCGGCCTGCAGCAGGATCATCTCCAGCAACTGATCGATGCCGACGGCTTGCTTGGCCGACACGTTGACGAAAATCGCTTCTCCACCCCATTCTTCCGGCGTCAGCCCTCGCTCCACGAGCGCGCGCTTGGTGCGGTCCGGGTCGGCGCCCGGCTTGTCGATCTTGTTGACGGCGACGATCATGGGCACGTTGGCGGCGCGGGCATGGTTGATGGCCTCGACGGTTTGGGGCATGACCCCATCGTCGGCCGCCACGACCAGTACGACGATGTCGGTGACTCGGGCACCGCGTGCGCGCATGGCGGTGAAGGCCTCGTGGCCGGGCGTGTCCAGAAAGGCAATGCTGCCGCGGTCGGTTTTGACATGATAGGCGCCGATGTGTTGAGTGATGCCCCCGGCCTCGGTGTCGGTCACCCGGGTTTTGCGGATCACATCGAGCAGGGAGGTTTTTCCATGGTCGACGTGCCCCATGATGGTGACCACCGGCGGGCGCGGGAGCAGGGTGTCCGGTTCGTCCACCACGGCATTGATCAGGGTGTTTTCCTCGAAGGCGGAGCGCTCGACCTCGTACTGGAACTCGGCGGCCACCAGCACCGCCGTGTCGAAATCGATGGCCTGGTTGACGGTGGCCATCACGCCCATCCCCATGAGTACCTTGATGATCTCTCCGGCCTTTACACCCATGCGTTTGGCCAGATCCGACAGCATGATCGCTTCATCCATCTTGATCCTACGCTTGATCGCTTTGGCCACGGTAATCTGGGGTTTGTGGGTGGCGATCTCTTTTGGGGCTTTGCCGCCCTTGCGGGGTTTGCGCGTCCGGAAGCCGTCTTCATAAAGCTCATCCGCTTCAACCACGGCTTTGGTTCGAAACGATATCTTTTTCTTGATAAATTTCTTGCCGGCTTCGAGTTCTTCCGCCTTGGTTTTCTTCTTGCGCTTTTTGTCGTCCCGCCCGTCGATGTCCCCCGGGGCCGGGGCCACGTCCGCAACAGCGGCGGGCGGTTTGGCGGAGCGGGGCTCCACAACGGCCGGCCGCGTGACGGGCGTCGGCGGCAACTTGATGATTTTGGCCGGCTCATCCCGCTTCATTTTCCGAACGACCGTTCCCGGTCGCTTGAGCCCTTCAGCCGGTTCGGAAGAAACCGGCGCTTCACCGGGTTCCGCCACCGGCTCAGACGGAATCTCGGACTCGGAAACGGCGGGTCCGGCCTCCTCGGCGAGCGCCTCGGGCGGAGCCGTGGCGGCCGTGAGAGGTGCGTCGGCGTCGGCCTCGACCGGCGCCGTTTCGGGTGTTTCAGGTGTTTCGGGCGGTGCGGCCTCTTCGGCGGGCACGTCGACCTTTTTGCGGCGGCGGATCACCGTCGGTTTGACGCGCGTCTCTTCGAGCGCCGCTTCCTTTTTCCCGAACAGCGCCGCTTTGATGCGGCGGACGGCATCGTCGTCCAGAGAACTCATGTGACTGGCCACGGTAATGTCCAAGCCGGCAAGCTTTTCCATCAACACCTTGTTGGTCAGACTGAGCTCTCTGGCCAGTTCATACACTCGAATTTTCGCCATGAACGTTCCCCCTCACACCTTCGCCCCCGTCGGCTTTGCCGGCGGTTCCCATTGCGGTGGCGCGCATCTGCCATGTGCCGGCTACTCTTGACCCTCAGGCGGCCCCGGCCTCTCGGCGTCGGGGTCCAAGGCGCTTTTCTCGTCGGTGGTTGCGGTGCCCGTGCCCGCGTCCGTTGCCCCCGGAGTGCCGGGTATTTCGGCATCCGGGGCGTCGGTGCTATCGTCGGACTCCGCTGCATCACCCGTTTCCCCCTCGGCGTCCTCCACGGCTTCGTCGTCGTCGGGCTCTGCCGCTTTGCGCGCTTCCGCCTCAACAGCGGCCTTGCCGGCGGCGATCAGGCTGCGCGCCGCCTCCTCGTCGATTCCCCGGACTTGCAGCAGGTCCTCCACCGAGGCTTTGCCGATTTCGTCGGCGGAGTAAAACCCTTTTTCATACAGCGCGTCGGCGAGGCTGATGCTCACCTCCGGCAGCGCCATCAGAGAATTGTAGCCGCTTTGCATGGCCTGGTTGTAAGAACTCTCGCTCTTGACGTCGAGATGCCACCCGGTGAGTTTGCTGGCCAACCGCACGTTTTGGCCCTTCTTGCCGATGGCAATCGACAGAAACTCGTCGGGCACGATGACCTCCATCGACTTGTTGTCCTCGTCGATAATGACCCGTGAGATTTCGGCCGGAGCCAGCGCATTGCAGACGAATTTGGCCTGGTCGACGTGCCAGGGAATGATGTCGATTTTTTCGCCGCGCAGCTCCTGCACAACGTTCTGAACGCGGCTGCCCTTCATGCCCACGCAGGCGCCCACCGGGTCGATGTCCGAATTGTTGGAGGCGACGGCGATCTTGGCTCGCACGCCCGGTTCGCGGGCGGCCCCCATGATGGACACGATGCCTTCGCTGATTTCCGGCACCTCCGTGCGAAACAGGGTAATCACGAAACTCGGATGGGTCCGTGACAACACCACCTGGGGCCCGCGCGACTCCTGCATGACATCCAGGACCATGGCGCGAATCCGGTCGCCGCGGCGGTAGCTTTCCCTGGGCACCTGCTCGCGCAGCGGCAGGACCCCCTCGGTTTGGCCGAGGTTGACGATGATGTCCCCGCGGTCGATCCGCTGGACGATACCATTGATGATGTCCCCGCGGCGATCGATGAAGCTCGAGTAGATCGCATCTTTTTCGGCGTCCTTCAGCTTCTGGATGATCACCTGCTTGGCCGATTGGGCTGCGATGCGCCCGAAGGTGGTCGTATCCATCTTGGTGCCGAGGCTGTCGCCGATTTCGCACTCGGGGTCGAGCTCGCGGCCTTCCGCCACGCTGATCTGGAGCATGGGGTCCTCGACCACTTCGGCCACCTCTTTGAACTGGAACACTTCCAGGTCGCCGGTCTCTTCGCTGAATTGGACTTCGATGTCGATTTTAGGGCCGTATTTTTTCCGGGCGGCGGACTTCAAGGCCTCTTCCAGCGCCTTGATGAGCACCTGCCGATCAATGCCCTTGTCCCGGCTGACCTGCTCAACGACCCGTTTGATTTCGGAAATCAGCATGGGGTTTCTCCATATGGTTGACGAGCTGTGCCTTCAAAATGTCTTCGATCGGGACGGCCACGGTGATCAGGCCCTTGGCCAGAATGACGGCTCGGCCCGAGACTCCCGCCAGAATGCCGGTAAAGGTCCTCTGCCCGTCGATCGGGCGCAGGGTTCTGATTTTGACCGGACATCCTTTGAACCGCTCAAAATCCGCTTCCCGGGACAGCGGGCGCTTGGCCCCGGGAGAAGACACCTCCAGGTGATAACGCCCGATGTCGGGCAGGTGCACATCCAGCACATCCCCCAGTTCGCGGCTGACAGCGGCGCAGTTTTCCAACGTGACCCCACCGGGCGTGTCGATGAACAACCGCAGAACCCGGCCGCCCGGGTCGCGCAGAAATTCGACGTGAACGAGCTCAAGCCCCTGAGTATTGCACAGCGTTTCCGCCAGAGCACGAACCTGCTCGACGACGGTGCGCTCTCCTATCGGGTTCGGCGCCGGGAGGTGCGGTTCCGGCCGCCTCCGGCCGGGCGATGGCTTCAGTCTGACCATGGTCTTTCCAACGATAGTCGGTGCAAATAAAAAACGGGCGTAACGCCCGTTTCCTCATGTTCGGCTGGACCTTGTGGCTTGGAGCTTACAGTGTCATCCGCTCATGCCAGAACCATGGTTGCATCCTGTCGCGTCACATAAAGTCCGCCTCAACCCAGCGAGCAAAACGGATAATGCCTGGATGGAGCGGGCAACGAGATTCGAACTCGCGACACCAAGCTTGGGAAGCTTGTACTCTACCAGCTGAGCTATGCCCGCTCATCCGAGAGAGATTTTCTATAGTATGCCGTGGGAATTGTCAACAGGTTTTTTGCAAGCAATCTCGATGATTTCTCGATGTCGCTCACCGGCCGGCGGATTTTCCCGCCGGTTGGGGGTGCTCGGATTTATTCCAGGAGGTCCCGAAGCGCCTGGAGTTCGGCGCGCAGCTCGGTGAGCCATTGTCGAGAAGCCGGCTGTGTGCGGGCCGCAGCCGACCTCAAGTGCCGGCGGGCGCCTTCGATGGTGAACTTGCGCGCATAGAGCAGCGTCTTGATCTCCAAGATCAGCTCCACGTCATTGCGCGTGTAAAGCCGCTGGCCGGAGGCCGTTCGGCGAGGCGTGATGCGCGGGAACTCCGACTCCCAAAATCGCAGGACGTGGGCCGGGACACCGGCCAGCGCGCTGACCTCTCCAATCTTGAAGTAAAGCTTGTCGGGCAGGGGAATCGTACTCGACGGCGATGGCGTGCTCATAGGGACCCGTCGCCGCTGCCGGCTCAGCCCGGCAGCCGTGCCTGGAAGGTGGTCAACAGTCGCTCCGTGAGGGCCTGGTGCACCTCGCGGACGTCCTCGTCCTCCAACGTTTTATCCGGCGAGCGATAGGTGAGGCGGAAGGAGAGGCTCTTGCGGTCCGCGGGGATGGGCTCGCCTGAAAAAACGTCAAACAGCTCGATGCTCTCGAGCAGATCCGTCTTGAAGACACGGACCGCTTCCAGGATCTCCCGGGCCTCGATCCTCTGGTCGAGTATCAGGGTGATGTCTCGCACCAAGACCGGGAAGCGGGGGATCCGCATCCGGCATTTCGTTTCCGAGAGCGCTGCCTGGAGGGTGTCGGCTTCGAGCTCGAAAACAAATGCCGTATGTTTCAAATCAAAGGCCGTGCCGACCACCGGGTCAATTTCACCGATGATGCCGAGGATTCGATCACCCACCTGAATGCGAGCCGATGCTCCGGGGCGAGTGTAAAAACAGGCATCGTCCTCCAGACGGGCAAAGACGACCTCTTCGAGTTTCAACGCATTCAGAAGCCCTTCCAGCGCTCCCTTAAGGTCGTAAAAATCACAGGGAGCCTCCTTGCCGTGCCAGGAGAGAGGGGTGCGGGCACCCGACCACAGCCCGGCGATGATTTCCGGTTCTGCGGGAAGTTCGGAAGAACCGGAGGAAATGTACACCTTGCCGGTTTCGAAGATCTTGACGTTGCGGACCTGTTGGAACAGGTTGAACCTCAAGGTTTCGAGCAAACCGGGGATGAGCGAGGAGCGCATGACCGACTGCTCTTCGGACAGCGGGTTCAAGAGCGCCACGGTGCGGCGGCGGAGATCGCCGGCGGGCAGCTGCAGCCGTTCCGCTGCTTGCGCGTGGACAAAGCTGTAGGTGATGACCTCGGCGAACCCGAACCCCGTGAGCAGGGACTGAATCCGTCGGCGCAGGTTCAACCGCGGCGCCGGCAGACGCTCTCCGGCCGGAATGGAGGGATAGGTCGTGGGGATGCGGTCGAACCCGGAGAGGCGGGCGACCTCCTCGATGAGATCTTCGGGGCGCGCGATGTCCACCCGGAAGGACGGGGCGGTCACCACCAACTCATCGCGTTCCGGGGAGGTTTCCGCAATGAACCCAATGGCGGATAGCAGCCGCGCTATCTTGGGTTTGCCGACAGCGGTGCCCAAAATCTGCCGGGTGCGGCGGACGCTCAGGCGGATGGACCGGGTCGACCAGGGGCGCGGGTTCGCGTCGATGACACCGCCGACAACCACGCCGGCGCCAAACTCGGCCATGAGAGCGGCGGCCCGGTCAGCGGCCCGCACCGTGCCCTGGGGGTCCACTCCGCGCTCGAATCGCCGGGAGGCATCGGTGGCCAGCCCGAGCTTTTTGGAGGTCTTGCGAACGCTGATTGGGTCGAAGCAGGCGCTCTCGATCAGCACCCGGGTGGTGCCGGGCTCGATCTCCGAGTTGAGCCCGCCCATGACGCCCGCGACGGCCACCGGTTTTTCGCCGTCGCAAATCATGAGCATCTCGGCGTCGAGCGTGCGCGAACGTTCGTCCAGCGTGACAAAGGTCTCCCCGGCAGCGGCCGTGCGCACCACGATCCGGTGGCCAGCCAGCCGGTCGAGGTCGAACGCGTGCAGGGGCTGACCCCACTCCATCATGACGAAGTTGGTCACATCCACGATGTTGTTGATGGGCCTCAGACCCACCGACAGCAGCCGCTCCTGCAGCCAGGCCGGCGAGGGGCCGACCGTGACCCGCTCCACGACACGGGCCGCATAGCGCGGGCAGTGCTCCGGCGAAGCGATGGTCACCGAGGCCAGATGGTGGATGCGCTGGTCACCGTTCACTGCGCCCTGCAGGCTGGACGGGCAGCTCAGACGCGTGTTCTGGATGGCGGCCACCTCACGGGCCACACCGATGATACTCAGGCAATCCGCCCGATTGGGGGTCAGGTCGAGGTCCAGCACCGGGTCGGAGAGCGACAGGGCCGTGTTGAGCGGGGTGCCGACCGTGAGGGCGGGATCCAACACCCGGATGACATCGGCTTCGGGTCCGAGGGCCAGCTCGGCATTGCTGCAAAGCATGCCCTCGGAGCGCTGCCCGCGGATGACCCCCACGGTCAGGGTGGTGCCGTCCGGCAGCAGGGTGCCGGGAAGGGCCACCGGGGCCAGCATGCCGGGGTTGAGGTTCGGCGCGCCGCAGACGATGTCGGTCACGCCCTGGCCGGTATCCACGCGGCAGACCTTGAGCTTGTCCGCGGCCGGGTGGGAGTCCACGGCGATCACCCGGCCGACCCGAACCGTGTCCAGGTAGCGGTACCGGTCGACGACGGCGTCCACCGCCAGGCCCACACGGGTCAGAGCTTCGGCCAGTTCGGCCGGAGCCATCTTGATGGGCGTGTAATCGCTGAGCCAGCTGAGACTTACTTTCATAGCGATTTAGATGAATGGTGTTTGGCGTTTCGGGGTTGGTAGCGCAGGCAGGTGTCGGTCCGAAATTTCCCGTCACCCAACACCCAACACCGTACACCAATTGTTAAAATTGACTTAGGAAGCGCAGATCGTTCTCGAAAAACTTGCGCAGATCGTCAATGCCGTATTTCAGCATGGCGACGCGTTCCACTCCCATGCCGAACGCAAACCCGGTAAAGCGGCCGGTGTCATAGCCGACATTTTCGAACACGGCCGGGTGCACCATGCCGGAGCCCAGAATTTCCAGCCATCCGGTCTGCTTGCAGACCCGGCAGCCCTCCCCGCGACAGATGACGCAGAGGATATCCACCTCGGCGCTGGGTTCGGTGAACGGAAAGAAGCTGGGGCGAAAACGAAGGCGGGTCTGTGCGTCGAACATCTGGTGCACGAAAGCGGTCAGGGTGCCTTTCAGGTCTCCGAAAGACACCTGTTCATCCACCAGCAGGCCTTCGACTTGGTGGAACATCGGCGTGTGCGTCTGGTCCGAGTCGCAGCGAAACACCTTGCCGGGTGCAACGACGCGAACCGGCGGCGGCTGGTTTTCCATCGTGCGGATCTGGAGCGGTGAGGTGTGGGTGCGCAAGACCACATCGTCGGACACGAAAAACGTGTCCTGCATGTCCCGGGCAGGGTGGTTCTTGGGGATGTTGAGAGCTTCGAAGTTGTAATAGTCTTTTTCGACTTCCGGTCCTTCGACGATATCATACCCCATGCGCACGAAAATGTCACAGATCTCTCGGGTGATCTGGGTGATCGGGTGCAGCGACGCGCAGAGGTGGGAACGCCCGGGCAACGTCACGTCAATCCGATTCGCCCGGGACCGGTCGGACGCCGCGGCGGCCTGCAAGGCCGCATCCATGTCGGCTGTCAGGCGCTGCTTGATCTCGTTGGCCCGGCGGCCGGCGGCCGGACGCGCTTCGGGCGGAAGGCTTGCGATCGAACGCAGGAGCTGGGTGATGACCCCCTTGCGTCCGAGATACTTCTGGCTCAGCGCCTCGACTTGCTGGCGGTCTCCGGCGACAGCGGCCAGTTCGCGGTGTGCGTCCGATTCGATCTCGTCGAGTTGATGTTCCACGCGTCTGCTTTGCGACCTGAAAAGCTCGATGTCCCGCTTGCGAGCCGGCCCCCGGCGCAGCGGGAAGACCACCGCGGGTTGCCGTCTATGCCTGCGGCATTGCCATCCGCACGATGCGTGCAAACCCCTGGGGATCCGAAACGGCCAGTTCGGCCAGGACCTTGCGGTCCAAACCGACGTTGGCGGTCTTCAGCCCGTGAAGGAACTTGCTGTAGGACACATTGTGCATGCGCACGGCGGCGTTGATCCGGGCGATCCAGAGCGCGCGGAAATCCCGTTTGCGGACCTTTCGGTCCCGATAGGCGTACCGCAGGGCGCGGTCTACGGCTCCGGCGGCGGTGCGATAAAGCTTGCTGCGGCCTCCGCGAAAGCCCTTGGCGAGCTTGAGTACCTTTTGTCGACGATGCCTGGCTTTGAATCCACGTTTTACACGCATGACGAATTACCTCGACTCCAATGAGCTACCCATTCGGGAGCATCAGCTTGATGGCCTTCAGATTGGTCGAATCGACCAGCGGGCTTTTCCTCAGGCTGCGTTTGCGCTTGCGCGACTTGGTCGACAGGATGTGGCTGCCGAACGACTTGTGATAGGTGAAGTTTCCGCTTCCGGTTTTTTTGAACCGTTTGGCGGCTGAGCGGTTTGTCTTGATTTTGGGCATATCACTGTCTCCTAAATGGAATGCATTGAAGCGACACGCTATCGCCTTTAAGAAAATGCAAAACAGATGGCGTGAGCAGGATCGCCACAGGCTCACGCCACCAGGACCTTACAACACGCGCCTGAAGCCGCCTTGCGAATGCGGCCCATGAACTTCAGCCGAAGGGGCCGTTGGCAGGCCTCACTTCGGGGTCAGCACCATGAACAGGGTGCGGTGTTCCATTTTCGGGAACTGTTCGACGGCGGCCACGTCCTGCATGGCAATCGCGATACGCTCGAGCAGTTCACGCCCCATCTGGGTCAGGGCGATTTCACGCCCCCGGAACATCACGGTCACTTTGACCTTGTCTTTTTTGGCGATGAACTCCCGCATGCGCCCCAGCTTGACCTGCAAGTCATGCTCGCCGGTCTTCGGGCGCACTTTGATCTCCTTTAGTTTAAAGGCCGCCTGCTTTTTCTTGGCCTCCTGCTTTTTCTTGGTCTGCTCATAGCGGTATCGGCCGTAGTCCATGATCTTGCAGACCGGCGGGTCGGCGTTCGGCGACACCTCCACGAGATCCAACCCAAATTCCGCCGCAGACGCCAGCGCCTGCTCGATGGGAATGACCCCGATCTGATTGCCTTCCGGGTCGATCACCCGGACTTGCCTCGCCCGGATTTCGTTGTTGATGTTGGTCCGGTCGGTTCGGGGGGGTAATGGCCGCATCGATCGAGTCAGGGTTGCTATACGCTCACCTCCCGTGTCAGGGGTCCCGCCGGCCGCAACGGGCCGGCATAGAACTGAAATTAATGTAATTCAAAAGGGTTGCCCTCGCCGCTGTCTTGGCCGAGCACCCTATGGTGAGCCCGTAATAATAGACAACATCAAGAAATGCAAGAGAAAAATTAAGCCTGCGGCCAATTCTCCGGTTATTGCCCCAAGGTGTACTCTGCCAACAGGCTCCCGCGCCAGTACCCTTGGTGCGGGTTGCTGAAGAAGGATTTGAGCAGTGTCAGGCTCTCCGATCGTCGAGGGCCGGCGCGAACGCAGATCCCGCTCTCGCGATATAGCGGTTTCAACTGCGACCGATCGCAGGCGGCCCCGCCCCCCATGACGTCCTCGTAGGCGTAGACCAGATTTCCGATGCCGGCCAGGATGATGGCGCTGAAGCACATCAGGCACGGCTCCAGGGTGCAATACACCGTGATGCCCGCCGGCTCGAAAGCGACCGGCGCTTCCGAAAGCTGCCGCAACGCCCTGATTTCGGCGTGGTCGAGTTCGTTTCGGCCCCCGCCGACAGTCCCCGTTCGAGAGCCTCGCGCCAGAACCCGGTCGCGGTAGACCATAACGCAACCCACCGGGAATTCACCCTGCGCGAGCGCAGTTGCTGCCTCCGCAAGGGCCTCGTCCATGAATCGTTCGTCTACGTCCATTTTACCCCATGCTCCATACCCCCTGCCTGATTAGAGTCGGCAGATGGTGTCATCACAGGGGCACGCGTCGTCGATCTCGTAGCAGAAGCCGATGCGTGCCTCCAGCCGGGCGCGTTCCGGCGGGATGGGGGTCCACCGAAACTCAGCCGCCGCGGCGACCAGCTCCGGCCGGGAAGGGATGGCAGCGAGGCCGCGTCCGACCACTTGGCCCGATTCGGCGTCGAGAATCTCGGCGTCCTCGCCGTTGGTGACTACGGCCAGCGGAACCTGATAGGGTTCGACCAGCCGGGAGACCGCCAGGGTCGGCCGCTCGCGGGACACAAGGGAGCCCGGCCCGAAGCGGATCACCATCAACGCTCGCGTCCCGATACGCACGATGAAGTCCACTCGGATGATCGCCCGTCGTTCATCCGCTTGAAGCAGAAGCTCGCGCCGCGGTTCGATCTCCGCGCGCCGGAACCCCTTGTCTTCTATCAGCAGGCGGGCAATCTTCTGCCGGTAGCGCTCGTCGAGCGTCTCCTCCAGCGTCTCACCCGTGATGAGATCGGTGAGGGTCCCGAGTATAAGATGATGGCCGCTCATGGGTCTGGATCAATTCGCGAGTGTATGGCCTATCCTACATCATCCCGGCCCGACCGGCAACCGGCTCCGGTTCGAGCTTGGCCTGCGTAATTCATCGCCTCCCCTGGGAAGTCCATCGCTGCAGATTGCGCTTTACAAAACAAACCGCTGCGCCTACAATTTTTGTCGATCTCCAGGGGTTCTGCCGATCGACAGCGACGAATAGGAGCAGGCCGAGAATGCAGATTTCCATCCGCGAACAGTTTGAAAAACGCGAAGACGCTTTCATGTCCCCCTTCGCATGCCCCAGCTCCAAGTCCAACGGAAGAGCGCTGGCGGAGGTCCCCTGCGCGGTGCGAACCGCCTTCCAGGTGGACCGGGACCGGATCGTCTACAGCAACGCGTTTCGGCGGCTCAAACACAAGACCCAGGTGTTTCTGGCCCCCCTGGTGGACGACTACCGCACCCGGCTCACCCACACGCTGGAGGTGGCGCAGATCGCGCGGGCCATCGCCCGGGCGCTCTATATCAACGAGGACCTGACCGAGGCCATCGCGTTGGGCCATGATCTCGGACACACCCCCTTCGGCCACAGCGGCGAGACCATTTTGAGGGAGATTTACTCTCCGGGGTTCTCGCATGCCGAGCAGAGCATCCGGGTGGTCGAAGTGCTGGAAAACGGCGGCCACGGCCTTAACCTGACCCGCGAAGTCCTGGACGGGATTCTCAAGCACTCCAAGGGCCACGGCAAAATCCTGCCGGAGGATCCCGAAGAGCTCGCCGCCACCTTCGAGGGGCGGGTGGTGCGCATCGCGGATTTCATGGCCTACCTGAACCATGACCTGGACGATGCCATCCGCAGCGGCATCGTCAGCGCCACGCAGGTGCCCGGCTCCTGCACCCGCCGGCTGGGGGCCACCCACTCGGAGCGAGCGACCACCATGATCAAGGACCTCATCTCCACCTCGCGGCCGGAGGACGGGACGCTGCGGCTGGCGTTGAGCTCCGATGTGCACGCCGCCATGCTGGAACTGCGGTGGTTCATGTACGAAAACGTCTATCGCTCCGAGCAGGTTCACCGGGATTTCGAGAAATCGAAGAAGATCCTCTCCGAGCTCTTTGCCTTCTTCCTCGAAAACGATGCCCTGCTGCGGCGGGGCTTGGCCGACCTGCAAATGGAAGGCTGCATCGCCGACGGGCAGCCCCGGGAGCGGCTGGTGTGCGACTTCATCGCCAGCATGACCGATCGCTATGCGATGAACCTCTACACCCGGCTGTTTTTCCCCTCGCCGTTTCAGGAAAAAATCAACTGATGCGTTCTGAATCGCGTTCCGAATTCCTCGAACGGCTGCGGCGCGTTTACGCGCGCATGGATGCCGGCTACGGAGCGGCTGCCGCGGCCTACGGCTTCGTCTGCACGGGCTGCGAGGAGAGCTGCTGCCGAACCCGCTTTCATCACCACACCCTGCTCGAGTATGCCGGCCTGCGGGAGGCCTTCGAGCGGCTGCCATCCGCAACGCAGGCGCAGATCCTGCGTCTGGCCGAGGAGTGGCAGGCGGTGCAGACGGACGAGGGGGCCCCCCGGCCCCTGTGCCCTCTCAACCGCGAAGGCCGGTGCCTCCTTTACACCGATCGGCCCATGATCTGCCGGCTGCACGGCATTCCCCATGAACTGAGCCGTTCCGGTGCGGCCGCGCAGCGCAGCCCCGGGTGCGGCGAGTTCGAGCG
>JBGSTS010000095.1:0-39472 GCA_041736435.1 Desulfobacterales bacterium
CGGAGCGCACCGCCGCAGCGGCCGCACCGGAGGGGGTCGAGGTCATTCTCGAGAACGCCGAGGTCGCCTGCGCCGGCAGCGGCTGCGGCCCGGCGGTATTGGTACGGTCGGAATCCGATCTCGTCAACTTCCCGGACGGCGGGGTGCTGGTGGCGGTGCATCCCTCGCCTCAGTATGTCATGGTGATGAGCAAGGCCCAGGCCATCATCACCGACTTCGGCAGCTTAGTCAGCCATATGGCCTCGCTGGCCCGGGAGTACATGATCCCCACCCTCATGAACACGCGCTCGGCCACCGTGCTGATCACCCCGGGGTCTGAAGTCACCGTGGATGCCTACACCGGTCGGGTCTACCGCGGCCGGGTGACGGAGCTCCTCGACAGCGGGCTGACGCCGGGAGGCTTCGTGGTCAAGGGCGCGGCCTACCTGGCCTTGCGGCGCCGGGCCGACCTTATCGTGCCGCTCAACCTGACCGATCCGAAGTCGCCGGATTTCAACGAGCAAAACTGCCGGACCCTCCACGACATCATGCGCTTCATCCACGAGAAATCCTATACCGTGGTGTTCCAGCTCGGGGACCTGGTCACCGATCGGGCCAGCATCTCGGCGCGCCTGCAGGCGCCGCTGCCCATCGACCTCTATGTGATCGACATCTTCGGCGGGCTGAGCGTGGATGGGACGCGTGTGGCCGCGGTCAAACCCGAGCAGGTGGTGTCGGTCCCGTTCAAGGCCCTGCTCAAAGGGATGCTGCGCGAGGACCTGGGTGCCCGGCAGCCGCGGCCGGTCAACCTGAGCGGCTTTTTTTCGGTCATGTCCGAGCAGATGCTCTCCCCGGGCGGAGCCGGGAACGAACGCTTCGGTGACCGCAGCTACGCCATCATCTCCGACAAGTACCTCAACTTCAGCTCCCGGGTCGGATACCACTACAGCGTGCTGGACTGCTACTGCGGCAAGACCGCGGCGAAAAACTACCTTCACTTCCAGTTCAAGGGCGGAGCAGCCGACGAACTGCGCCGGGGCCGGCGCGCGCGGATGATTGAAAAGGCGTTGGCCGCCCTGGGGTTTCTGGTGGAAACCACCGGTGACCGGGTGTCAGCGCGCATGACCAAGCAGGAAGAAGCCTACATCCAGGAGAAGCTCGACCTGCTGGGCCGGCTGCTCATCTACACGCGGCAGATGGACATGATGATGCACACGGAAGACCACGTCGACCAGTTGACCGCGTGCTTTCTCAACGGGAACTACAGCCTGGAGCCCTGCCGGACCGACCCGCCGGAAGGCGTTGGGAAGGAAACGTAATGGATTAGGTCGGTTTGAGCGTCCCGGAAAGGCTCACCCGGCACCCGAGGTTGATGGCGCTTTCGCCGGCCACCAGGGCGTCGGACTCGGTTTCGGTGCTGGAGACCACCTGCACGGTCCCCACCGAAAAGCCGTCCTCGTTCAGCACCGCCAGGTCCATCCCCGGCTCCACCCCATGGCGGGTGCCCAAACGGAAGGAGACGATGAATCCCCCCGTTGATTTCTTGATCATGTAGATTTCGCTGGTCGGTTTTTGGTCCATGATCGGATCCCGGCCGGTGCGGTGCCCGCACCGGCATGAAGCCCACCGGATCGACCTGACAAACAAGAATCAGGGCATGACCTGCACGGTCGCCGCCCGCAGCCGGCGTTTTAGAAAATGTCCGGCGATCAGCGTCGGGATCAGCATTCCGAAAAAAACCTTTATAAAGGTTGCCGTGAACGTGTCGGGACTCGCGGCGGCCAGGTACATGGCGATACAAAGCTCGACCAGCATGAGCACGTTGATGGCGACTGCCAGCAGCCACTGGCGGGGGCTGGTCGCGACATCGACCTGTTCGACTGGATCCATAGGGTTTCTCCATCCCGCTGGGGCGCTCTGCGGCCGGTGAAACCACCGGCCGCAGAGCGTATCCGGTTATTTCTTGGAAAGGTCGGTTTGGGTGATGTTCATGAAACGCAGAGCCTTGCCCTCCCGCTTGTAGTAGATGCGCACCTCATCGCCCGCTTCCCAGGTGGAATCGGGCAGGCCAAGATACGCTTCCCCCACCTGCACGGTCTCGAGTATCCGCTGCCGCGTTGAATAAATTGTAATGGTCTTCTTCTCCCCCCGGTCTATAGTGGGGAACTTCTTGCCCTTGACCCGCACGTCGTCCGGGCTCACGCGCTCGATCTTTTCGACCTGGGTGAAATCGACTCGTTTGAACCCCTGGGTCGGGGGATCGAAAAGAACAATCTGGTTCTTTTCGGCATCAAGTTTCAAACGCATGCCGGCCCTGGGCAGGGGGCCGGTCTCCGCCGGGTCGGCCGGCAGTTCGTAGACCAAGGGCGGCAGATGGGTGTACTGCGGGTTGACCGCATCCATCTTGACATCCCGAATAATGGTGACCAGGCGTTTTTCGGCGTCAAACGCCACCACCCGGCCCTGGTCCACCTTCCCGTCCTCGACGCAGCCGAACAGGGCCGCCAGCGGCAGCGCCACGAGCAGGAACTTCCAATATCGTTTCTTCAACATGTTTTCCTCCTTGAAGCGTCGTTTTTCCGTTCGGCTGTCACGACTTGGCTTTTTTTGCAGCCACTTCCGCGGCCGCCCCCTGGACCATCTTGACGGTGATATAGATCGACATGGCGGCCACAAGACCGAGGATCAGAATGGTGGCGCTGACATCTGCTATATGATAGAAACTGGGAACATAGGTTGGGATCAGCTTCAGAAGCACCGAAATGAAGCAGCCGATGACGGCCAAACCGAAAACAACCCGGATGCCGTAGCCCTTTATGTACTTGGTAGCGACCGAGCCGACTTGGGCGCCGACAGCCGCTCCCACCAGCATGATGATGGCCGCCACCAATTCGGTGCGACCTTTCCAGGTATAGGAGGCTGCGCCGTAAAGTCCTGAAATCGCAACTTCGAAGAGATCGGTGCCGACGGCCACGTGGGTCGGACAGCCGACCAGGTAGATCAGTGCCGGCATGCGGATCAAACCCCCGCCGATGCCGAGGATACCGGCCAGCCAACCGGTGAAGAAGGAAACGAGAATCGGCAGCCAGGCCGTACAGGTGATCTGGGCCGTATGAAAGTGAACCATGGGGGGGATTCTGATCTTGTGCAGGGACTTGTGCCACTCGATGCCGGTCGCCAGCTTGTCGACCTCCCTGCCGGCCGCAATGGCCTCCCTCTCTTTGCGCCGCTTTTTAGCGATATCGGCGAACACCATCCAGGCGATCAGGGCCAACAGCACCAGATACATCCAGCGCACCACCGGTCCGACGATCCCGATCCGCTCCAGCCACATGATCATCTGGGCGCCCACTTCGAAGCCGACCACGGTCCCCACCAGCATCACCAACCCCAGTTTGTAATCCACGTTGCCGAACTTGCCGTGGCGCATGGTGGAGATCAGCGACTTGCCAGCCATGTGGGCGATGTCAGTTCCGATGGCAAAGGCCATGGGGAAGCCCAGGATGTTCAAGCCCGGAGTCACCATCCAGGCCCCGCCCATGCCGAAGAACCCGCCGATCACACCGACGCCGACGCCGAGGATGACGAGCCCCGGCCAGAATATTTTCACTCCTGCGATGGGCATTAGGACATACAACCAATCCATGCCATGCCTCCTTTCTTGACCAATGGTTTGATGGTTGAAATCGATCCAATCGGCTGCGCGGCTTCAGTGCTCTGCCAAATCCCGATGCTCCAAATCGATGCCGATGAAATGCATCACGAGATCGGCCAGGAGCCCGAATATCACCCCGACCAAGGGGATAAGGATGATCGTCAGCAGTGTAAAATAAAAATGGCTCTCGTTGTAAAGATTGGCCCACCAGGCCATGATTCCGGTCAGCTTGCGCGAGTCGGCCACGATGACGATCGGTGCCGCATCCCCCCCACCGGCGGCAAAGGCAGACCCCGCGCTGAGCCATAAACCGGTCAGCACGATACTGAGTCTTCTCACCAAAGAACCCATTTTTCTCCTCCTCTCATATGATGTGTTCACCTATGTGCGGTAATCGGTATCAAATCTGCACTCGCAGTTTTAGCAAACGATGTGCCAAGTAATCGGGCAAAAACTTATTAACCTGTTTTCATTGTTATTTAGTTGATTCTTGGTTCGTTATATGGCAATAAAAACCAGTTTGCATGCGTTTTGGATAAATCTTTGCGTGATTTGAGGATGCGAATATGCGCTTTTTCATAGAACAATTGCCGAATTCGAGCTTCGAGCGGTTTCGTGCCGCGGTTCGAGCGAGCAGCCTGAAAAACCGGCTGGTCATTGGCCTGATCCCCCCGGTTCTGGTCATACTTATCGTCACTGGATATATCAATTATTCGATATCAAGGGGAATAATCAGCAATGCAGCCGAAAGATCGAGCAAACTCCAGGCCCTTTCAGTCAGGCAGGAACTGGAATCGTTTCTCGAATGTTGGCGATTGGATCTCTGCAATTTATCCCAGGAGAGAATCGACCCCGAATCGATCTATCGATTTCTTGCCAGAAACCGGATTTTTGGCGGGGTTGAATATGCCGGAGCTGCCTTTATCTCGCAAAAAAATACCGATCATATCATCTATATGGCGAAAAATGGCCGGATCGCGCAAATTCCTCCGGAACTACTATCCGAAATAAAACCAATCCCTTTCACTTTTTATGAAAAAATCAAAAACTTAAAACCAAACCAAGTGTGGTTGTCGTCCATAATGGCAACAGAGCACCCATTTCCCGAGCCTGCACAGCCGAATCAAAAACTGGTTCGCAAGGCCATGCTCATGGCAACTCCTGCAGATGGAGGCTATGTTTTGGTTTGGGTCGATGCGCTGATTTTGCGCAACATCCTTTCACTCTTCAACTCCACCGAATCTCCGGTCTGGTCGTTTCCTCGCACGGCCGAGGAGCGCTATTTTTTTGTGTTCGATCCTGAGGGCTGGATCCTATTTCAATCCGAGGCGCTGGACCGGCCGCTGGTCGATCTGTCCACCTACCGGGCCCGGTCCGGTTTTACCGGCAGCTTGGGCCATCAGGGGCTGGAAAGCGCTTTTCGGCCCGACACGATTTTCGAGCGCTACTGGCGGATGGTGGCGGACGTGCGCGAGGGGCGCAGCAATGCACTCAACGTATCGGCGAACCAACCCAACGCGTTCGGCCGCGATTTTTTCCTCGCTTACGCGCCCGTCCGGTTTCGATCCGAACTGAACGCCATGCCCCAGGTAATTGCCGGCGTGGCCTATATGGACGTCAGCCGTTTGCCTCTCGCAACGGGCTACAAGTATGTCGATGCGATGCTTGTCGTCACCTTCGCTTCCGGCCTGATCATCGCCGGGTTGATTTACAGCCTCGGCCGAACCATCACCCAGCCGATTCTAAAATTGGCCGAAGCCGCAAAGGGCATTCCTCAAGGAACCGAAACCCTGCCCATTCAACTGGACTGCTACGGCAAAGAGATCACGGTGCTCAAGAACGGCATCAACGCTCTTGCCGCCGACCTGCAGCGGCAGGCCGAAGAGATCCGCGAGAGAGACCGCACGATCCGCGGCGCCCGCCTGAAAGAACAGGCGCTGTTGGATCGAACTGCCTCCACGCCACTGCCGGAGACCGGAAGCGATCCCATCCCGGCCATCGTCGGCTGCGGGCCCCGGATCGAACGGTTTAAAGCCGAAATCACCAAAGCGGCCCAGGCGGATGTGGATGTCCTGATCATCGGCGAGACCGGCACCGGCAAGCAGTTGACCGCAGAAGCCATCCACCGGCTTAGCACTCGCTCCGAAGGGCCCTTCATCTCGATCAACTGCGGGGCACTCGACGAAAACCTGCTGCTCGACACCCTCTTCGGCCATGTAAAGGGCGCTTTCACCGAAGCGAAGGCCGACCGCAAGGGCGCCTTTTTAGAGGCCGACCGGGGCACCCTTTTCCTGGATGAGATTCAGGTGGCCTCGCCCAGGGTCCAGCAGGCCATGCTCAGGGCCATCGCGGAACGCAAAATCAAGCCCCTGGGCAGCGATCGCGAGTCCGACGTGAATGTGCGGCTGATCGTGGCCACCAACGCAGACCTCAGGGATCTGATCGACCGGGGAATTTTCCGCGAGGACCTCTACTTCCGTCTCAACGTGCTGACGATCCACACTCCGCCGCTGCGCGAGCAGAAAGAAAACATCGTGCTGCTCGCACGCCACTTTATGGCCTTGCAGGGAAAACTCAGCGGCAAGAGCGGGATCGGGTTGAGCAAGGGGGCGCTCTTCAAGCTCACAAGCTACGACTGGCCGGGCAACGTGCGCGAGCTTCAAAACTGCATCATCCGAGCGGTGGTCATGGCCGAGAACCGGGTGATCCAAGCCGAGGACATTCCGCTGGACATCGATGAGGGGCTCCTCGAACACGGCGCCATCGCGGCAGACGCTGCTGTGCCGCCAAACGCGGATCTGCCGCCGGGGTTGAACCCGCGGCAGCAGAAGGCCTTGCCCCTGATCCGGGCCCGCGGCCGGGTCACGCGGAGCCAATATGAGGAGATGATCGGCGGCCTGCTCCCGCCGCGAACCGCCATCTACGATCTCCAGGACCTGGTAAAACGGGGGTTTCTCAGGAAAGCCGGCCGGGGCCCGGCAACCCACTACCTGGTGGTCCAGCGGGACGTGACGTGAGACGCATAGCCGCTATCCCTTTTCCACCCGGGCGAATTTCCGGCCGACCAACGTAGCTGCGACCACCAACGCGGTGGAAATGAAAATCATGATGATTCCAAGAGCCGAGAGCTTACCCCACAGCCCGTCTTCGGCAAACCGCAGGATCTGACCAGAATGAACGCCGCCAGGATGGCCGGCCGCAGAACCGGCAGGGTGACCTTATCTTGGCCGGGTCTCCCTCCAAGGTCGCAAGGTCATCCATATCCCGGGGTTGAACCGGTCTCAGCATGAGCCGCTCGGTTTCAAATCGTGCCATTGTGGTCGAGTCCACCTACTGGGGCGGCTTTTACCTGAAAGCCATGCGCCCCTCAACCTAAAAATGGCCTTCCAGCAAAAAAAGAGACCCCAATTCATTTGCATTCAGGCCGATTTTACTGTAAGCGTTCACTAATCGCGGCGGAAGCAGGAAATGAACTCAATTCAAAAAACTGAAAGGGGAGAACTTATGAAAAAAATCGCCTTGTGGTTGCTCGTGCTGGCAGTGATCGGGATCGGCGCAGGCCATGCCCAAAATGCCAAGGTGATGATCGCCACCGGCGGCATCGGGGGGGTCTATTACTATTATGGAACGCAGATATCTGAAATTATGAATAAAAGCGGTGTGGCCGCTGCAACTGCAATGCAAACCGCCGCGTCGGTGGACAACATGATGCTCATTCGGGACAAGACCGAGGCGGCTAAAAACACCTTCTTCTTTGCTACTGTCCTGCCGGATACCGCCTATTTTACAGTGAAAGGCAAGCATGAAAAATTCGCGGAAAAGCCTGCCAAGGCCAATATTCTTTGGATGATGTACCCCAACAACCTTCACATCGTCACCACCGATAAAACCGGCATCGCCAAGCTGGCCGACCTTCAGGATAAGCGGGTATCCACGGGCGCCCCGGGCTCCGGAACAGAGTTCACGGCGCTCAACCTGGTCAAGGCCGCCAAGATCGATCCCGCCAAGTTCAAAAAATGGGAGAAGCTCGGCGCGAAAGAGTCGGACGAGGCGCTGGCCAATGGGACCATCGATGCCTTTTTTTGGTCCGGGGGGCTTCCCACCGGATCGATCGTCGAGCTGGCCAACACCCTGGAGCGCAAAGGCCTGAAAATCACCCTCGTGCCCCTGCCGACGACCGACCCTGGGGTTATCGCTTTCATGAAGGAGTTCGAAGGGTTGAGCGACCCGACGATCATCCCCAAGACCGTGTACGGGACTGTAGCCGACACCCCCAGCCTGGCCTTCTGGAACATGTTCGTATGCCCGGAATCCACTCCGGTCGATCTGGCCTATCGAACCACCAAGGCGGTCTTCGAGAACCTTGAGACCCTGCGCGCGGCAGTCAAGCCGGCGCGGGACACCGACCCGGCGAGCACGGCCAAATTCGTCGGCAAGACTGCCATTCCCTTCCATCCGGGAGCGGTCAAGTACTTCAAGGAAAAGGGCCTAGTGAAATAGCCGCTGCATGCGAAGACGGGTTTTTCTTACCCTCTGCCTGCTGTTGGCAGGTGTGGTGGCGGTCGTCAAGCCAGCCATACTTCAAACCGACAGCGGCTCTCGGGTGCTTGTGCTGTGGCGTGGCCAGACAGGCAGCGTTCGTTTCGTAAACTCGGTGACGGGACAGCCGGTTGCCATCGGTTTTCGCATCGGCCGGCTGTTCCAGGATTTCTCGGTGGTGACCGACGCAACCACCGAGGCCTATTACACACATGGGGTTTATCCGATGGGGGATGCGTTGGCAGCGGAATCCAACCGGTCCCTTAAGTTCTGCTCCAGCACCGGGATTGAGCTAAGGCTGGGTTTTTACCACGTTCACCTGCTGAACGGCTGTCTGGAGGCAAGACTGTTATGGACCCTCTGATCCGAAGGCTGATGTACTATGTGGCAATCCTCGGAACCCTCTATCACCTCTACATCGTGGTCCACCCCTACCTGTCTTTCTTTCAGTTCCGATTCTCGATCCTGGACCTGACCCAGGTCCAGCGGGCCACCCATGTTTTCCTGATCTCCCTCTTGGGCTATCTGCTGAACTTCGTCTGGGTCAAAAAGCGAAAGCTCGCCGGAAGCATCCCCCTGGCGGCGTTTACGGCCGTCCTAATCTTTGATTTTCTCAGGTTGGATTTACCGGCATCCTTCAAGGTCATTGCCGTTCTGATTTGGGCCGCTACCATGCTCCCGGCCCTCATCCCGGCCACCCTGCGCCCGTCGAACATCGCCTGCACGGTCTTGAGTTTTTTCCCGTTCATCTACCTGGTCCTCACCTACGAGCAGCTGATCTACCGCGCCATCACGCCCGAGCCCTGGGACCTGGTCATGGCATTGAGCGAGGTCCTCCTCGTGCTGGGGGTGATCTTCCGTTTGAGCGGCCCGATCATGCCCATGCTGGTCATGGTGTTCATCACCTACAATCTCTACGGGGACATGGTGCCCGGATTGTTCTCCAGCCACGGCTTCAGCATCGACATGCTGCTCGGCAAAATGTACTGCGAGACCGAGGCCGGCATCTTCGGGACCATCACGGGCGTCTCCCTGAAGTACCTGATCTATTTCACAACGCTGGGCGCCGTGATCACCAAGCTCAACTTCGGCAAGATCATCGCCAACATCGCGCTGCTCTTCGTCGGCAAGAGCCCGGCCTCACCGGGGCGCACCAGCTCCATCATGGCGGTCCTCATGGGCATGTTCTCCGGCTCGGGGGCCGCCGACACCCAGTTCGTCGCCGCCCTCACCAAGCCGCTCTACGACAAGGTCGGCTACGACCGTCTGGTCGCCGCCGGGATCGTAGCGACGGTCGGCTCCATCGCCTACATCACTCCGCCCGTCATGGGGTCGATCTCCTTTCTGATGGTGGAGCTGCTCGCCATTCCCTACTCCTGGATCATCGCCATGGCCACGGGACCGATGCTCCTCTATCTGCTGGGCATCGCAACTTACAACGAGCTCTATGTCCGCAAGAAGCGCCTGCCGGCAATGGTGCTCGACTCCACCAATGACTTTTCCTACTTCAAGCGCTACTGCTACGTGTTTGTGCCCATCATCTTCATCATCGTCATGATCTACCGCGGGTTCTCCATCAACATCACGGTGAGCGTTGCCGCTGTGATGTTTATCGTCTTCGCCTACGTGGACAAAACCGTCCGGCCGCCGGTCAAAAACTTGTTCGACGCCCTGGCGGACGGGATCATCTCGCTTTTGCCCATCGCCAGCGCCGTCATCGCAGCCAACATGATCATGTCCATGATGGTCATGAGCGGATTGGCGTCCAAATTCTCCATGCTGCTGATGAACGTCAGCGGCAGCAGCATTCTCCTGGCAACGATCCTCACCGGGATTTTCAGTCTGATTCTGGGGATGGGAGTGCCGCCGGTGGCCACCTACGTGCTGACCTCGGCCCTCACGGCCCCCACCATCCAGAAGCTTGCGGTCATCAACGGGATCCCGGAAGAGGCGGCCCTGCTGGCCACCCACATGTTCCTGTTCTATTACGCCGTGCTGGCCGAAGTCACCCCCCCCGTGGCCCTTTCCGCCTACGCGGCGGCAGCCGTGATGGGGACCGAACCGATCAAGACCGGGGTCTTCGCAGCGCGAGTGGCTATTCCCAAATACCTGATCGGGATCACGTTCATTCTGTCCTTCAGCGGAACGGGGCTGTTGATCATTCCCATGCTGCAGTCCTTGTCGACCGGCGATGCCGTCGTCCAGATCATCCTGCGGTACCTGGTGACGATCATCGGCATCATCTTTTTGAACGTGGCCGTGGTGGGGTATTTCTTCGGAGATATCGGGCGGGTGGCACGTTGCGTGGTCGGAGCCAGCGCCGTGATGCTGTTTTTCCCCTCCACCGAAACCGATGTGATCGGCAGCGCGGTCATCGCTGCATTCGTCGTCAAACAGTGGGTCGTGCATCACCACGCGCGCCGTGCACCCTCGGCCGGCGAAACCTCCGCGGTGCAGAACTGAAGCGAACCATTACCCCGAGTATGCCGCCCTGACCTTGACGTAGCAGACATCAACGAACTCGATGTGCGGTTGCGCCTCTTAAGGTTTCGAAAAATCGGCCGAAAACAAGATAAAAAGGTGCTTATTTGCAGAGGCGAAGCGCCTGATAAAACGTGGTGAGGGGCTTGTTGAGCGGCATCGACTCGTTTGATTCCAACCAGGTGATCGGAACGAATCTGGGCGGCGCCACCATCCTCCGGGAGCTGGCGCGGGGCTCCATGGGCGTGGTGCTGGCCGCCTACCAGCAGAGCCTGAAACGCCGGATCGCGGTCAAGCTGCTGCCGAAGAGCATGTACACCGCAGAGTCCATCCGGCTCTTCGAGCAGGAAGCCGAGGCGGTGGCGGGATTGTCCCATCCGAACATCGTGCCGATTTATGAAATCGGCGAAGCCCCTAATTTCCGTTGGTTTACGATGCAACTCATCGAGGGGGAGAGTTTGGCGGCCATGCTCCGGAAAATCGCCTTGAACCCGGTTCCGTCACGGCGCACCCTGCCGACCCGGGCCGCTCTGGCCATGGCCCGGCTGATTCTCGGGGCATTGAGCTACGCCCACCGCCGCCACGTGGTGCACCGGGATATCAAGCCCGAAAACATTCTGGTCACGGCCGAGTCCCACATCCCCGTGATCACCGACTTCGGCATCTCACGGATCGTCTCTGCGCAGGCCGATGCCATGACCACCGCTCGAGGAAGCCCCCTCTACATGGCGCCGGAGCAAATCCTCAGCCCTGAAATAGACGCCCGGGCGGACATTTACGCCGTCGGGGTCCTCCTGTTTCGCCTCCTGGTCGAGACCCTGCCCCTGATCGCCCATCTGTCGGCCGATGAGCTTCTGACGGCAAAGGTGTCGGGCCGAACCATTTTCACCCGCACGCCCTCTCAGGCCAACCCGCGCCTGAACCGCGACATGGATGCCCTGGTGGTCAGGTCTACGGCCCAGGAACCATCCGACCGCTATGACTCCTGCCGTGATTTTCTGTCGGCGCTGGAGGAGTACGAGCGCAGACACCTGGGACCGCATTGATCATGATCAGCGCGACCTCAATCCGAAAAGGGTATCACAAGGCGGGCAAGTCCTTTGTGCTCCTGTTCAACCGCGTTTCCATGTACGGCCCGGGGCACCCGTTTTCGGTGCAGGCGGTCGATGACTTCTTTCTTTCGATTCAGGAGCTGCTGCAGACCACTTCGCCGGTGGTCTTGATCTACACGCGCAAGCAGTTCTTTCTCGAAGATGAGCCCCTGGACCCGAACTTGAATACGTTCAAGATCTCCTCACATTTCAAGAAAGCCGATGTCAGCTCCATCTCGATCGAAAACGGTCTGGATAAAAACGAGGTGGAAACCTTCATCCGTATTTTTTTAGACACTCGCAGCTACCCCGGCGCCGAAGAGATGCGCAACGCGGCCGCCGCACGCCAGGTGCGACACATCAAGATCAACCATGTCTTCTATCAGAAAATGACGGAAGACGATCAGGTCGTCTCAAAATCGGCGGCGGCAAAAACCGAGCAGCTCAGCGACGAACTCGACACCTCCCGCGAGACCCAAGATGCCTTGAGCATGATTGCCGGCAAGCTGCTGATCGAAGAATTGGACCAGGGCTTGTCGCTCAAAAACCTGATGGCAGACCCTGCGGCCCTCTCCCAGCGCATGCTGGCCGAGGGCCGGGTCGGAGGCCATGAAGGGGGACCTGTCCGGGGTTCGGCCGCTCCACCCCTTTCGATTGCCAGCCGCTTGAGTGCGCTGGGGGAGGAGATCCGCAGCGCCCTCTCCGGCAGCCCCCCCGTGGCGCTGCCGGAACTCGCGGAAGCCCTGGTGCGGATGAAGCGCGAGCTTATCAAGGAGATCGGGGCCCGGAAAGCCATCGGTATTTTCCTGGACCCCAACAACGAAATCCGTGAACAGGCCGACTCCCTCACCGACACGGTTGTCCTGGAGCTGATCCGCAAAGAGTACGACCAGGGCAGGATACCGGTTGAGCGGCTCGCTTTCCTGCTGCAGCGGATCGTTCCCGATCCCGCAGACCTCAAGCGGCTTCTGCCCCGGGTCCGGGATAGCCTGATGAAGGAAGGCATGCCGGTTGCAGAGTTCTCGAAGTTGATCCAGCAACTGGGAACAGACCGGCAGAACGACGGTTTTGTCCAAGCCGTCAATCGGGCCGCGGAGGAGATCGGAGCCGACGGCAGCGAACTCCTCGATCGGTTGAAATCCGATCCTGCCGGCTTCACGCGTCTCCTGTACCTGGCCTCCGAAGTCGAAAAAGAGTCCGGCAGCTCCCAGCCGCTGAGCGACATACTGATAGACCACATCGAGCGCATGGCTCCCAAGCTGGCAAGCCGTCAGGCCGGGGAGGACTCGGCAGCGCGCGCAGATCTCCTGCGCCGGCTGATTCTGCAATTTCATTCCGGCGTGGTGCAGGGCCTGCGGGCGGGAGGTGTCGACGCGCAGCTCGTCGGAGATGTTCAAGATCGCCTGAAAGAGCGGCTTGAGGCCAGCGTCGAGGCCATCCGCTCGGAGCTCTCGGCATACAAGGCGGCCCTGAAAACCGACGTGCCGGACCGGCGGACGCTCCTGCAAAACCTGGAAGAAAGCCTGGCCGAAGGCCACGTGCTCAAACCGGTCCTGCAGCAGGTCAGCGCACATGTTCGCGAGCAGCGCCTGGACCCAAACGACTTCCAAAAAATCTTCGAGCTGATCGAGGCCACACGCAAAAAGCAGCGCCGGGCAGAAAAAAAGATCGACGAGGTCGTCTTCGGCAAGAGGCAGACGATCACCCTGCTCGAAATCGAGCTGGCACGCGCCACCCGCTACGGCACCGACCTCAGCGCGATTGCGTTTTCGATTTACAAGGCGGCCGATCGGACATCGGGCGGCAGCCGCGAGCCCGCCCCGGTCGACGCCACCACCGCAATCCTTCGCAAGCTGAGGGACAAGCTTCGCACTACGGACTGGATCGGAATTTTGAACAAGCGACTCTTCATGGCGGTGATGCCGATGACCACCGCCAAAGAGGCCCATCTGGCCTCGCGCCGCCTGCTGAAATCATTGAATGCCGAACCCGTTTTCGTCTCCGGCCGCAGAGTCCCGTTCAAAGTTGCCGGGTCGGTAATCCATTTCGACCGCCGGCAGACCCCGGACATAAACGCATTCGTTCAACTGGCCGAGGCTGGCCACGCGGAGATGGCTCACCGGCTTCGCAACCTCCAGGATTTCATGTGATCCGGAGCAAAGGCTGAACCCATGGCGACGCTCGCATTAAGCTGCAACGGCACGCGTCTGGAAAACTTCCCTATCGGAATGGGAGACACGTTCATGATCGGACGCCAGAACGCCAACGACATCGTGATCGACAACCCAGCGGTCTCATTTCACCACGCGAAAATCGAGTCCATCGGGGATGAGTTCTTATTGATCGATCTTCACAGTGAGAACGGCACCTTTGTCAACGAGCAGCGGATCAAGGCGCACTGGCTTGCCGACGGCGACGCGATCACCATCGGCAAACACTCGCTGCACTTCTCGAACCCCCAAAACCAAAAGCTGCCGGACAAGCTGTCAGGGTCGATCATTGAAACGATGCAGATGGATACCCGCAGATTCCGTGAGCTGCTCAAAAAGAACGGTTTGAAGCCCCCTTCGAGAGTTGACGCCAGGAACGAGGCGGCCCATGTGCTGGCCTTTCTCTCCGAGCGCCGGAAGGACTTCCCGCTGGGCGAGCGGCCGGTTCGCATCGGCAAGGAGTTGACCTCGGACATCGCGGTCGGCGGGCTCTTCGTCGCCGCAACGGCCGCGGTGATCAACCGCCTGGAAGACGGGTGGCACATCAGCCGGGTCGGGGGCATCGCCCGGGTGAAGGTCAACGGCGTGGCCGTCCGGGCCGCAACGAAACTCAACCGCCTGGACATCATTTCCCTGGGCAGGACGAAAATGCAGTTCCTCGTGCGCCCGTAAGACAACTGCCGAGTATTATTCCGGCAATGGGTTACTGGGCCTCGGTCGGGTAGCCCCTTTTTTTCCACTCATCCCCGCCGCCCTTCAATGCCGCCACTGGCGGCGGCTGAAACAGTCCGTCCACCCAGCGCCGGGGGAACCCCTCGAGTCCGTTCTCGGCACCGAGAAGCGCCCCGAGAACGCCCCCGCGATAGACATTGTCGCCTCCCAGATTGGTGTTGACGATGAGAGCCGTTTCGGGTTCCCGGGCGTATTTAAGCGCCAGGTAAAGCACCGCCGGCACCGAGTGCTCCACGTAGCAGGCCGTGCTGAGGCGGGGGCCGATGACCCCGTCGTCCGGCTCGCTTAGCCACTTTTCGAAGGGATGGCCCACCAGCGGGCTTTTTTGCTCCCGGAGCATGCGTCGGATGGCTTCTTCCAGCGGACTGCCGGATAACACCTCCAACATCAGATCGGCCACAAGCCGACCGGCATCTTCCATCTTGGGGCCGGGGTGGGTGAGTGCGAGGTGTTCCAGGGCGGCCTCCCGGCCTATGTCCGGCCGGTCGCGATAGTAGAGGAGCAAAGGGATTATCAAGACCAGGCCGCCGATATGCTTCTCGTTCGCACCACACCTGCGCGGCGGTGTCCCCCGGGCGTAGTTGGCAAAAAAATTGCGGTGGCACTCCTCGATGTAGGTGTCCCGATGGTTGCCGGGGGTCGTCATGAATTCGATGTAGCGCCGTAGGTAGTCGTCGGGATCATAACCGCCGCTGGCGGCCAACGAGTCGATCAGCAGGCTGCAGAGCTTGAGGTTCAAGGTGTTTTCGCCCGCCTGCAGAAACTGGTGATAGTGGATGCCTTTTTGACCCCAATAGCGGGCCTGGTCGTGCAGGATCTCTCCCCTCGCGTTCGTCGCGGTGTAGCTCGACCGAAAGAGGATGCTGTCCGGGTGGGGATGTTTCGGCGCCATGTAATCGGTGACCCGGCCGTAGTCGTTGAAGAGGGCCCTGCGGTTGTAGTACCAGTGCACCGGCATGGCCAGGGCGTCGCCGATATAAAGGCCCCACAGGGCACCTGAGAGTTTGTTGTCAAGGGTTGCTTTCGGCTCCATTGCGCTGGTCTCCATTCAAACATCTGCCGACTGATTTTAAAAGGTAACCATCGAACGCCATCCGTCACGGTAACACCCAGCCGAGGGCACGACCACCCGCAGGCGTTGAATTGGCAGACGAAACGGTGGAGCAGCGCGCGTGGAATCCGCGGCGAGGAGAGGGGCATCGGTAATCGCCTTTTCCGGATTAAGGCGACTGGATCGAATGGCCCTCGCCGGGCGCTGCTGCGGGAATGGGCCGACGAAAGCGCCTTTGCAGGGAGTCCATGTAGAGGTAGATGACCGGGGTCACGAACAGGGTCAGCATCTGGGAAAATAGGAGCCCTCCGACCACAGCCAGGCCGAGCGGCTGGCGCGATTCACCGCCGGCACCCCACCCGATGGCAATCGGAAGCGTACCCATGAGGGCGGCAAAGGTGGTCATCATGATGGGCCGGAAACGGACGATGCAGGCCTCGTAAATCGCATCCAGCGGCGGCTTGCGCTCCAAGCGCTGGGCTTCGAGGGCAAAGTCGATCATGATGATGCCGTTTTTCTTCACCAGCCCGACCAGCAGGATCAGCCCGACGAAGGAGTAGATGTCCAGCGGCGCATCGAACATCAGAAGGGTGAGCAGCGCCCCTACCCCGGCCAGAGGCAGGGCCGATAGGATGGTGATCGGATGGATGAAACTCTCGTAAAGGATGCCCAGCACGATGTAAATCACCAGAATCGCCACCCCGAGCAGCAGCCCAAGATTTTTGAGCGAGGCCTCGAAAACCTGGGCTGAGCCCTGGGGGCTGCCGGTGATCGTCGCCGGCAACATCTCACGCGCCAGCTTGTTCAACCCGTCGACCGCATCGCCCAACGCCACCTCCGGCCGGAGGTTGAAAGAGATCGTGACCGAGGGCAGTTGCCCACTGTGGTTTATGGAGAGCGGGCCGTAGCCCGTGCTCGTGCGGACGAAAACGTTGAGCGGTACCAGTCCCCCTCCGGATGAACGCACGTAAAGCAGTTCGAGTGCTGCCGGATCCAGCTGATATTCGGGCTTGAGCTCCATGACGACCTGAAACTGGTTGGTGTCGGCGTAGATCGTCGAAATCTGCCGTGACCCGTAGGCGCTGTAAAGGGCATCTTCGATCTGCTCGGCCGAAATGCCCAGCGAGGCGGCCTTATCCCGATCGATGTCGATGTTGACCTGGGGGTTGCGCAGCTGCAAGTCCGTGTTGACGTCCAGAAAACCCGGAAGTGCCTGGATCTTCGCGGCCAGCTGGGGAGCGATGCTGTAGAGTTCAGCCACGTCGGTCCCCTGTAGGGTATACTGGTATTGGCTCTTGGTTACGCGGCCTCCGACCGATATGGCAGGCGGGTTCTGCAGAAAAACGCGGATTCCCGGCACCTGAGCCAGCTTGGGGCGCAGCTCCTGGATGATCTGGTCCACCGACAGGCTGCGCTCGGAACGGGGTTTGAGGCGCATGATCAGGCTGCCCGTGTTGCCTCCGGCGACACCGCCCGGCCGGGTGCCGGCGTTGGACATGAACGCCTCGACATTGGGCTCGCTGCGCACCACCTCGGCCACACTCTGCTGCAACCGCTTCATGGCTTCGAAGGAAATTCCCTCGGCGGCTTCGGTCGGGCCGTAGATGAGCGCCCGGTCTTCGTTGGGAATGAATCCTTTCGGAACGATTTTGAAAAGCACCCCCGTGAGAACAACCACGACCAGCAGAAACATCAGCGTCATGCCACGGTGGTTCAAAAACCAGCGCAGGCTGTGGCCATAAAGACCCACCATGCCCGCATAAACGCGTTCGGATGCGGTGAACAGACGCCCTTCAGGCCGGCCATCGTCCGGTTTCAGAAAGCGGCTGCAGAGCATAGGGGTCAAGGTGAGGGAGACCACACCCGAAATAAGAATGGCCGCACCTATAGTAACGGCAAACTCGCTGAACAGACGGCCCAGGATGCCCCCCATGAAGAGAATCGGGATGAACACGGCCACCAGGGACAGGGTCATGGAGACGATGGTGAAGCCGATCTCCCGGGACCCGTTCAAAGCGGCCTTGACGGGACCCTCCCCCTTCTCCAGGTGGCGCACGATGTTCTCCAGCATGACGATGGCGTCGTCCACCACGAAACCCACCGCCAAAATTAGCGCCATGAGGGAAAGGTTGTCGATATTGTATCCCAGCAGGTACATGACCGTGAAGGTGCCGATCAGCGACATGGGTATGGCCAGGCTGGGGATCACCGTGTAGGACAGCCGCCGCAGAAAGAGAAAGATGACCAACACCACCAACACGAGGGTGAACATCAGCGTGAACTGGATGTCATGCACGGACGCCTCGATCGAGACCGAGGCGTCCGTGAGAATGTGCAGGGAGACCGAGGCCGGCAATTGGGCCTGGATGAAAGGCAAAAGCCTCTTTACCCCGCTTGCCACCTCCACGGTGTTCGTCCCCGGCTGCCTCTGGACGGCTAGGATGACGGAGCGTTGGTTGTTGTACCACGCGGCCACCTTGTTGTTTTCGACGCTGTCGTAGACCGCACCGATATCGCCGATTCTTACCGGCCGGCCGTCCCTGTAGGTGACGATCACCGACCGGTAAGGCTCGGCCTGGGTCAACTGCCCGCTCGTCTGCAGGGTGAAGGCCTGGTGGGTGCCGTAAAGCATCCCGGTGGGCAGGTTGACATTGGCGCGACGCACGGCATCCACCGCCTGGTCGATGCCGACACCTCGGGCAGCCAACTCCCGGGGGTCGAGCTGGATGCGCACGGCATATTTCTGGGCGCCGTAGACCTGCACCTGGGCAACCCCGTTTACCATCGAGATCCGCTGCGCCAACAAGGTCTCGCCATACTCGTGCAGGGCGTAAAGCGGCAGGGTGGGCGAGGTGAGGGCGATCCGCAAAATCGGCTGGTCGGCCGGGTTGACCTTGCGAAAGTAGGGCGGTGTGGGCATGTCTTTCGGTAATAGGCGCGTCACGCGCGAAATCGCCACCTGCACGTCCTGAGCCGCCGCGTCGATGTCGCGGTCGAGATTGAACTGCAAAACGATCCGGGTGCTGCCCAGGCTGCTCGCCGAGGTCATTGAGTCCAACCCGGAAATGGTTGAAAACTCCTTTTCCAGGGGCGTGGCCACCGCCGTGGCCATGGTGTTGGGGTTTGCACCCGGCAGTTGGGCCGTCACCTCGATCGTGGGGTAATCGATGTTGGGAAGGTCGCTGACCGGCAGCTTGGTGTAGGCCAGAACACCGAACGCCAGCACGGACACCATAACCAGCGCCGTCATGACCGGGCGGCGGATGAAGATCTCGGACAAGTTCATGTCGGAATTCGATTCATGAGTTTTTGGGCTGGATCCGGGCGCCCGGCACCAGGCGCAGTTGCCCTTCTATGACCACCGTGTCGCCGGCAGCCAGTCCCTCTTCGATCACCGTTTCCTCCCCGACTCTCATCCCCGCCGCCACGGGCCGGGACTCCACGGTCTGGTCCGGGTTGACCACGAACACGAAGGTCCCATCCTGGCCGGTCTGGATCGCCACGGCCGGGATGAGGACGGCATCGGGACGGGTGGAGAGCGTCAGGACCGCCGTTACGAACTGCCCCGGCCAAAGCGCGCGGTTGGCGTTGGCAAACTCGGCCTTGAGCATTATGGTACCCGTCTGGCTGTTGACCTTGTTGTCGAGAAAGCTCAACGTGCCCGTCTCCGCAACCGGCGGTGTGCCCGGTATCTGGGCCTCCACCGTCAGTGCCCCCTCTGCCATGCGGGCCTTGATCTCCGTGAGGTGCTGCTGGGGGACCGCAAACGCGACGTGGATCGGCGTAACCTGAGCGATCTCCACCATGCCGCCCTTGTCGTCGCCGGCCTTGATCTGGGTCCCCACGTCTATGAGCAGCCGGCCGGTGCGGCCGGCCATCGGGGCCCGGATCGTGCAGTACTCGAGCTGCAGCTGGGCCCGTTCGACAATGGCCCGATCCGCCGCGGCCAGGGCCCTCAGCGCTTCGGCGTTGGCGCGGAACTGCTCGTATTTGTCCCGGCTGACATGGTTTTTGGCGACCAGCTCGGCATAGCGCTGCGCGTCCAGGTCCGCCTTGTCGGCCAGGGCGATGTCGCGCTCGAGCCTGGCCTGGGCCTCGCGCAGTGCCACCTGGAAGGGCCGCGGATCGATCGTGAACAGCAGGTCGCCCTTCTTGACGTCCTGCCCTTCACGAAAGTGAACCCCGACCAGCTGGCCGTCGACCCGCGATTTTACGGAGACCGTGGCAAAGGCTTCGACCGTCCCGATCGCTTGCAGCTGGACCGGCACCGGCTTCTGCACCGCAACGGCAACCCGCACCGGAATGAGAGGCTCCCGTTTCTCGCGCTGGGGCGTGCCTTCGGTGCGTGTAAGAAATAGTACCGCAAATGCCGCACCGATCACGGTAAGGGCAACCGCGAGTGTCCTGAACGCTCTGCGTCTGCCGGGTGGAGTTGGAATAATTTGCATGGAGTTCTCACCGGTCTGGGCGATAGTTGCCGGCCCACCCATAGTATTATAGAGCAGTATCGTTCGTGTCGCCGCACAAATCAATAGGGAGCGATCCTCACGGTGCGGCTGCGACGAGGCGGGGTCGGGTCTGCGGCCGGCTCAGCTGCGGACGCATTCGAAACCGGGGATGCTGACGAAGCGCTCCAGCCGGGATAGCCCCCAGGTCGCCAGCGACACGAGCAGCAGATAGACGGCACCCACGACAAAAAAAACTTCCAGGTATTTGAAAAACATCGAGGCCAGGATCTTGGCCTCTCCCGTCAACTCGATGCACGTCACCATGTAGGCAAGCGAGGAATATTTGATCAGATAGATGAGCTCGTTGCCGCAGCCCGGCAGCGCCCGGCGAATGGCCTGAGGCAGCAGGATGGTGACGACGGCCCGCGCCCGGCTGAAACCAATCGAGCGGGCCGCCTGCAGTTGGCCCAGCTTGATCGTGCGCAACGCTCCGCGCACGTACTCGGCGTGGTAGGCCCCGCTGCAAAGGGAAAAGCCCAGTACGGCCGCCGCAAAGGGGCTCAAGGTGATTCCCAGCTGGGGCAGACCGAAGTACCACAGGTAGAGCTGAACCAGCAACGGGAAGCCACGGAACAGCAAGCCGTAAAGTTCGGCCAGACGCTTCCAGAGGGGGCGCCCGTAAACCCGCAGGGTGCCGGCCAGGACCCCGATGGCCAGACCGAGCACCGCCGATGGCAGAATCAGGCCCAGGCTGACCCAAAGCCCCCGGAGCATGGCGGGCGCAACCTCCTGGGTGTAGAAGGACAGGTCCATGCCGGTCACACCGTCTGGGAGGAGCCGGAGTGCAGTCGGGCGATCTTGGAGCAGAACTCCCGGGTGCGCTCCTGTTGGGCGCGGTTGAGGATCACCTCCGGGAGTCCCTGCTCTAAAATGATCCCGTTTTCCATGAAGATGATCTCGCTCGCCAGGGTGCCGGCAAAGCCGATCTCGTGGGTCACCAGCACCATGGTCATGCCGGCGGCCGCAAGATTACGAATCACCGCGTGCACCTCGCCGATCAGCTCCGGATCGAGGGCCGAGGTCGGCTCGTCGAGCAGCATCACTTCCGGGTCCATGGCCAGCGCCCGGGCGATCGACACGCGCTGCTTCTGTCCGCCGGAGAGCTCGGCCGGGTATTTGGCGGCATGCTCCGCCAGCCCCACGCGGTCAAGCTCCGCCAGCGCCCGCTCCCGCGCCGCGGGCTTGGGGATCTTTCTGACCCGCACCAGGCCGATCTGCACGTTGTCGAGCGCGGTCAAGTGATCGAACAGGTTGAAGTCCTGGAAGATCAGCCCGACCTTCTGCCGGTAGAGGTAAAGCTCGGGCTTGTTGGCGGGGTCGATTGCCTGCTCCCGGAGAAAGACGCGCCCCTGCTCGAAACTCACCAGAAAATTGATACAGTGCAGCAGGGTGCTCTTGCCGCTGCCCGATGGCCCGATGATGACCTTGATGTCCCCCTTGTGAAGCTCGAGGGAAACCCCCTTGAGCACGTCGGCATCCCCGTAACGCTTGTGGATGTTTTCCAGCCGGAGTACCGGCGGTGTGCGGGTCACAGCGGATGCCTCCTTCAACGAGTGTATCCGGCCATCGCGACTTTCTCTTCTAGTGCGCGCAGCGCCTGGGTCCCCAGGTAGGTCAGCAGCAGGTAGATGAACCCGACCATGAGGTAGAGCCATAAATGCTGATAGGTGCGGGAGGCCACGTGGTTGGCCCGCGCCATGAGTTCGGCCACCCCCAGGGCGTAGGTTACCGCGGAGTCCTTCATGATGACGGTGTACTCGTTGGACCAGCCGGGAAGCGCCAGGCGCAGGGCCTGGGGCAGAACAATGAACAGAACCGCCTTGGCATCGCTCATGCCGATGGACCGGGCGGCCTTCATCTGACCGACGGGCACGGAGAGAATGGCCCCGCGCAGGATCTGGGACTGGTAGGCGGAGCTGATCAGCCCCAGCACGACGATGGCAATGGCGAACGGAGAGAGTTCGATTTCAAGTGCGGCCAGAAGTCCGAAATAAAAAAGAAAGAGCAGCACGAGCAACGGGATGCCCCGGAAAAACCACACGTAGACCCCGGTCAGCCGGCGCAGCCACGGTGGTCCGTACACCTGGGCCAGGGCCAGCAGCAGCCCCAGCAGCAGCCCCGTGGCCAACGCCCCGCCGACCACCGCGAGGGTAACGCCGACGCCCCCCATCACATAGGGAAACCCCTCGACAACCGCCGTTAAACCGTCCTGAGCACTCATCCCCGCCGACCCCTGAAACGTAATGGAAGGCTGGAGCCCGGCTCCAGCCTTCCCACCCGTCTATCGTCTTGCCATGAACGGTCGGCCGGCATCACCGCCAACGATTCATTTCAGCTCCCATTTCGTCACGAGCTCCTGGAACTTGGGCGACGCCTTGAGCTTTTTCCAGCCCTCGTTCAACTTGGCCAGGAACGCAGCGTCCTCCTTGCGCACGGCATACCCGTAGTGGGTGTCGGGCTGGCCGTAGTTTCCGATGGTCTTGACCTTCAGCCCCTTGCCCTGGGCATTCTTCAGCGCCGTGTTCGAGACGGCAGCACAGTCCGCCCGACCATTGAACACGTCTTCGATGGCGAGCGGGGTGGTGTCGTAGGCCTTGAGTTCGAACGTGTAGCCTTTATCCTGCAGGTTTTCCTTCATCCACTTGGACTCGGCGCTTCCTCGCAGCAGGGCAATCTTACGGTTGGGTTCCAGGCATTGCTTGTCGGTGAGTTTGGAGTCCGCCTTCACCACCAGCAGCTGCTGAACCGTCCAGTAGGGCTCGGTGAAGTTCACGGCCGCCTGCCTGGCCGGGGTGATGCTCATGCCGGAGGCGATCACGTCGATCTTCTTGGCCTGCAGGGTGGGAACGATGGCCGCCCAGTCCGTGGGCTGGTGCTTGACCTTGAAGCCCATCTCCTTGGCGATCCAGTCCAGGGCGTCGATGTCGAACCCGGCCGGCTTGCCGTCCTTGCCGACGAACGAGAAGGGCGGATAGGCCGCATCGAAGCCGTTGATGTAGACCTTGTCCTGGGCCATCCCCGGAACCACCCATACAACCACTGCCGCCGCAACGGCCAAACCAACGAGAGCCTTTTTCAACATAACCGTTTCTCCTTCCGTAATGAGGGTGAAATTTCCAAAACCTGGGACACTCTCTATAATCCAATCCCAAATGCCTGACAAGCGCCGGCGCGACTTACACAGCAGCCCCGGCACCCGGGTCGATGCGCGTGATCAGCACCTTGTCGACCCGGTGGCCGTCCATGTCCATCACCTCGAAGCGAAACCCGCCCCAGTCGAAGTGCTCGCCGGATGCGGGAATGCGGCCGAGCGTCGCCATGACCAGCCCCCCCAGGGTTTCGTAGACATGTTCGTCCTCGAAGGGCAGGTCGTCAAGGTCCAGTAAATCCTTGAGCTCGTCCGCGTGCAGCTTGCCGTCCACGAGCCAAGAGCCGTCCTCGCGCTGGAGGACTTCGGCCTCCCCGGATTCATTGGGCATGGGGAGGTCGCCCACGATGGCCTCGAGGATGTCGCTCGTCGTAACCAGCCCCTGGAAGCCTCCGTGCTCGTCGATGACGATGGCCACCCGCGAGCGCTTTTTCTTGAATCGTTCAAGGACATGCAGCGCTGACATGCTCTCCGGCACGAAAAGGACCGGTCGCAGCACGGAACGCAAGTCGATCGGCCGGCAGCTCAGGTGATGCGTGAGCAGGTCCTTGGCGTTCACCAGGCCGATGATACGGTCGATCTGGCCCTCAGCGACAGGATAGTGGGTGTGGGTGGTTGCCGTGAGCTTGCGCTGGATCTCCTCGGCCGGCTCATCCGGGTCGAGCCACACCACCTCGGGGCGCGGGGTCATCAGAACGCTGGCATTGCGGTCTCCCAGGCGAAACACCCGCTCGACCATTTCCTGCTCGGAGAGTTCGAAGACACCGACCTGGGTGCCCTGCGCGATCATGCGCTTCACCTCATCCTCGGTCACCAGCGGCTCGGCAACCGGTTTGAAGCCGAAAACTTTCAAGACGAGATCCGTGGAGAGACTGAGCAGGTGAACAACCGGCGCGCCGACTCTGGAGAGAACCCGCATGGCCGGCGCCATGCTCGAGGAGATGGCCTCGGCGCGGCTCAAAGCGATGCGCTTGGGCACCAGCTCGCCGACGACCAGGGAAAGGAAGGTGATCCCGAACACCACCAGGCTGAAACTGGCGATCCCGGCGTGGTCCGCCAACCAGGGAACGGTCCGGAGCTGCGCTTCGAGCCTGGCAGCAATGGTCGCTCCGCCGAAGGCACCTGCCAGCACACCGATCAGAGTGATGCCGATTTGGATGGTAGACAGAAACTGGTTGGGGGAGTTGGCCAGATCGAGGGCGATCTGTGCGCCGCGATTGCCTGCTTCGGCCTGCTGCTGCAGCCGGGCCCGGCGGGCGGATACGAGCGCCATCTCCGCCATGGCAAAAAGCCCGTTGCCGGCCACCAGGATTACGATGATGGCGATTTCCCAGAAAAGTGAGTCCATACTCTCTTATCGAAGCGGTCTCCCTTTCAACCCCCTGGAACACATGGCTTCCACTATAGAGGAAGTGCAGGAGGGTGCACAACGAATTTTTATTTTCCGGAATTCAGAGGGCTTGCGCCGGCACCCGCTAAAACATCCCCCATACCATGCGGGTGGCGGTGATGATCAGAAAGACGGCGAAAACCCGCTTGAGGGCAACCACCGGTAGCCGGTGGGCCAGCCTGGCGCCCAGGGGCGCCGTCAACATGCTGAACAGGGCAATCCCGAAAAGCGCCGGAATATTGAGATACCCCAGATTCAATTCAGGCAACCCGGGCACACCGATTCCGTTCACGATATAGCCCAGGGTGCCGGCCACCGCGATGGGAAACCCAATGGCGGCCGAGGTCCCGATGGCGTGGAGAACCGGCACATTGCACCAACTCATGAAGGGCACCGACAGCGTTCCACCGCCGATCCCCACGAGGCTCGACACGACGCCGATGAGACCCCCGACGCCGAACATGCCGGCATACCCCGGGAGCTTGCGCGTCGGCTGGGGCTTTAAGTTGAGCAGCATCTGGGTGGAGACGTAGAAAAGAAACAGTGCGAAAAAACCTTTTAGAAACGTCGATGACAGCAGCGCCGCCACCCAAGTGCCGGAGAAGGTCCCAATCAGGATCCCCGGCGTGATCCTCCTGACGATGTCCCAGTGCACCGCCCCACGCCGGTGATGGGCCCGAAAGCTGGACACCGAGGTAAACATGATGCTTCCCAGGGAGGTGCCGAGCGCCATCTGCATGATGTGCTCCGGCGCAATGCCCTGGGATGAGAACATGAAGAACAGGATCGGCACGACGACGATCCCTCCACCGACGCCGAGAAGCCCGGCGATGACCCCTGCGATGGAGCCGAACACGGGGTAGAGCAGCCACAGAAGCATACGCAATTCTCCGAATAGCAAGTCGGATGGGGATGTTGCCGGAATATTTCACGAGCCTGGGACTATATACTCACAACCACACCCGGATAAAAGCTAAAATGCGGGCAAGAGCCGATTTCGACGCTCGGCCTGCCACAGGCACGCTTGCATCGACGCAGGGAGTGCGGTATGCCAACCTTATCATTATTATTCGGATCAATATCCCAATACCCCAAAAGCACCGCGAACATGCCTCAATCAGCCCGAATATACAGCGGAAAGCTCTACGATGCCATCGAGCTGGCGGCCCGGGCCCATCACGGGCAGGTTCGCAAGGGCACCGAAATACCCTACCTGGTGCACCCGCTGGCGGTGGCCGCGATCCTGATCCGAGCACGCTGTCAGGAGCATCTGGTAATTGCCGGCATCCTGCACGACACGCTGGAGGACACGCCGTTGACCGCCGGCGAGATCCGAGCCCGGTTCGGCCCACGGATCACCGACCTGGTCGTGGGGCTTTCCGAACCGGACAAGCATGCGCCGTGGCAAGAACGCAAGGCCCACACCCTTGCGTACCTCGAGCACGAGGCCGAAGATGACGTGCTTTTGGTGGCCCTGGCCGACAAACTCGACAACCTCCGAGCGATACGCAAGGGGCTGGCCGACGACGGCGAAACCTTCTGGGAGCGTTTCAACCGGCCGGAACACGACCAAAACTGGTATTATCGTGGTTTAGCCAAGGTCTTTTCAACCCGCATGAGCGCCGGGCCCGGCCACTCTTTGTCCAGGGACTTTGAAATTGAGCGCGCGCAGGTTTTCCCCGGAACCTCGCCCGAACCATTCATCACCCGGTGAGTTAGGGTGCGTGTGCAGTCAGCCTTGACAGAGACCGGAGATGCCTTTAAATAGATCAAATTCCATGTGCAACGCCATCGTTGCAACCATACCATCCATCGCAAGGAGGAATCGCATGAAAAAGGGGTTTGTTTTTGCACTCGCAGTGCTGATGCTGTTCGTGTTCGGCGGGCCGGCGGCCGCCCAGTACAAGGCCACCATGAAACTGGCCTCCACGCAGTCTATGGAACACCCTTACATGGTCGGGGCCCAGAAGTTTGCCGACCTGATCAAGGAGCGCACCAACGGGCGCATCGAGATCAAGCTCTATCCCAGCAACCAGCTGGGCAAAGGCGAGCGCGAGATGACCGAGGGCATTCAGCAGGGCGCGATCGACCTTCTGGTCACCTCCACCGGCCCGCTGGGCGGTTTCAGCCCCTCCATCAACATTCTCGACTTCCCCTTCCTGTTTCGCGACAACGCCCACGTGGACCTGGTGCTCGACGGGCCCATCGGCCGCAAGCTGCTCGACGATTTCGAAAAGGCCAACATCAAAGCGCTCTCCTTCTGGGAAAACGGCTTCCGGCATCTGACCAACAATAAAGTTTCAGTCAAAAAAGCCGAGGACGCCAAAGGCCTCAAGATCCGCACCATGGAGAACAAAGTGCACCTGGCGGCCTGGAAGGAGGCCGGATTGAACCCTACCCCGATGGCCTGGGGCGAGGTCTACACGGCCCTGCAGCAGAGGGTCATCGACGGCCAGGAGAACCCGGTGGCGGTCTACTACGCCTCCAAGTTCTGGGACGTGCAGAAGAACTTCTCCCTGACCGCCCACGTTTACTCCCCATCCCCCTTCCTGATGAGCAAGAAGACATTCGACGCCATGCCCAAGGCGGACCAGGAGCTGTTCGTGAAGACCTCCTATGAAGCGGGCGCGTTCCAGCGCAAGACCAACCGCGACGCCGAAGAGGCCAAGATAAAGGAAATCGCCAGCAAGGGCGTCACCGTGGTCCGCGACGTGGACCGTGAGAGCTTAAAGAAGGCCATGGCTCCCATCTACGACCAGTTCAGCAGCCAGTTCAGCAAAGCCGACATCGAAGCCATCATGAACGCGAAGTAACCCGCATGAATCCATCGGGCGCCCTTTCGGTTCGGCAGAAAGGGCGCCCTTTCTTTATTCTGCCATCGCAGAGGGACCGGCCATGCGCGTTTTGCAGGGGTTCAACGAAATTCTGATGAAAATCGGAAGCTGGGGGACGATTCTCTTCATGGCCGTCATCGGCTTCGTGATCCCCTATGAGGTCGTCGGCCGCTATGTGTTCGAAAGCATGAGTACCTGGTCCGGCGAAGTCTCCACCTACTCCCTGGCGTGGGCCTCCATGCTCGGCGGCGCCGTAGGCCTCAGGAAAGGCTACCAGGTCAAAATGGATTCGGTCGTGGATTCCGTGCCACCGACGGTAGCCAAGGCGTTGAAGTTTTTAGCTTATCTTTTGGCCCTGTTTTTCTTCGGCATGATGTTCGGCTTCGGCCTGTTCCAGACTATATACAACTGGAACCAGACTTCGCCGGCCATTGGCCTCATCATGAGCTTCCCCTATGCAGCGCTGCCGGTGGGTTTCTTCATCATGTTTTTTCTGACGCTGGAGGAATTTCTGGCCTTCTTCGGTTTGGGGTCGAAAGGAGATTCCGCATGATCGCCGTTTTCGCTTTTTCTTTCATCGGGCTCTTGTGCATCTCCGCGCCCATCACGGTGGCCCTGGGCGGATCGGCCATGGCCTATGCCCTGATCACCGGAAATATTCCGATCACCACACTGATTCAGACCACCTTCGGCGGTCTGGCCACATTCCCGCTGCTCGCCATCCCGCTCTTCATGCTGGCCGGCAATCTCATGAACGAGGGCGGCATCACACCGGACCTGGTGCGATTCGCGCGCCTGCTCCTGGGGCACATCAAGGGCGGGCTGGGACTCGCCACCATTCTTGCCTGCGCCATCTTCTCGGCGATCTCCGGGGCCGCCGTAGCCACCGCGGTCGCCATCGGCGTCGTCATGATCCCGGCCATGAAGGCGGCCGGCTACGACGAGGACGTGGGCGCCGCCATGACCTGTGTGGCCTCCTGCATGGGCCCCATCATTCCCCCCAGCATCCCGTTCATCATCTATGGAGTCGCGGCCAACATATCGGTCGGAGCACTCTTTTTAGGCGGCGTGTTCCCCGGCCTGCTGCTGGGCCTCTCCTTAATGTTCTACATGTACTACGTCGCCAGAAAGCGCAACTATCCCACCGACCCCAAGACGCCGGCCCGGGAGGTCCTGGTCGCGGCCTGGAAGGCCATCCCGGCCCTTTTCATGCCCATCCTCATCATGGGAGGCATCCTAAGCGGCATGTTCACGCCCACCGAGGCGGCCGGCGTCACCGTGATATACGCCGTGCTGGTGGGGGTCTTCGTCTACCGCAAGCTGACCTGGCGCAGCTTCCCCAAGGTGCTGCTGCAGGCGGGGCTTGAATCGGGCATGGTCATGATGTTGATCGCCCTCTCGGAACCCTTCTCCTGGATCGTGGCCGCCGATCAGATCCCCCAGCTTTTGATCGAATGGATCTCGCAGCTGACCACGTCGCCTTACATGATCCTGCTGCTCATCAACATTTTCCTGCTGCTGCTCGGCATCCCGATCGAAACCGCGCCCGGCATCGTCATCGTGACCCCGGTATTGGCGCCGATCGCGGCCACCATGGGCATCGATCCGGTGCACATCGGGGTCATCATCTGCCTCAACCTGGTGCTGGGGTTGGTCACGCCGCCGGTGGGGGCGGTTTTGTTTGCGGTTTGCGGAGTCGGCAACATCACCATCGACCGGCTGGGCAAAGCCGTCTGGATGCCGTTTTTCGTCTCTCTGATCGTGCTGGCCATGGTGACCTATATCCCCTGGCTGAGCACATGGCTGCCGAAAACGCTCATGGGATACTGAAAAAATGCTTGAGGCTGGATGGCAGGAAAGCGGGGAATCTTGATGCCTGTTTTCCGAAACCTTTGATACGTTCCACCGGAGAGGACGACACCTATGGCAAACCAACAGAATTCCCGCGGGCCGCTGCGCTCTTCCGAGATGACCAAAGGGGTGGACCGCGCCACGCATCGCTCCCTGCTCTATTCCATGGGATGGCGTCCGGAGCACCTCGAAAAGCCCCTGGTGGCCGTGGTCAACTCCTTCAACGAGCTGATGCCCGGCCACATCCACCTCAACGCGCTTTGCCAGGCCATCAAGCTCGGCATCGCCGAGGCCGGCGGCACCCCGCTCGAGTTCCCCACGATTGCCGTGTGCGACGGCCTGGCAACCGGCCATTCGGGCATGCGCATGCCCATGCCCAGCCGCGAGCTCATCGCCGACTCGATCGAGATCATGATCACCGCCCACGCCTTCGACGCCATGGTGCTGCTGACCAACTGCGACAAGATCACCCCGGGGATGCTGATGGCGGCAGCGCGCCTCAACATCCCGGCCCTGCTGGTTGCCGGCGGCCCCATGGACACCGGCTGCTTCCGCGGCAAGCGTGTCTGCTACAACGATCTCATGGAGGCCGAAGGTCTGGTGGAGCGGGGGAAGATGCCGCCCGAGGAGCTCGCGGCCTTCGAGGAGGTGGCGGTCTGGGGGCCGGGCGCCTGCGCAATGATGGGCACCGCCAATTCCATGAACATCCTGGCCGAAGCCCTGGGCATGACCCTGACCGACAATGCCCTCACCCCGGCCACCTCCGGGGCGCGGGTGGCCATCGCCCGCCGTGCGGGGCGCAAGATCATGGAGCTGCATGCGAAAAACATTCTGCCCCGGGACATCCTGACGGCCGCCGCCTTCCAGAACGCGCTCGCCGTGGACATGGCCGTCGGCGGCTCCACCAACACCTGCCTGCACCTGCCGGCCATCGCCGCCGAGGCCGGCGTGGATCTGGGCCTGGATGAGTTTACGGCCGCTGCGGGGAGCGTACCGCACCTGGTCCTGCTCAAACCAGCCGGCCGGCATTTCCCCCTCGACTTCTACAACGCCGGCGGCGTGGCGGCACTGATGAAAGAGCTTTTCGACCATGGCAAGATCCACGGGGAGTGTCTGACGGCGAGCGGGATGCGCATGGGCGAAAACCTGTCCACGCGTCGAATCATCGACGAGGAGGTGATTCGACCGGTCAGAAACCCGTTGAGCCCGACCGGAGGGCTGGCGGTGTTGAAAGGCTCTCTTGCCCCGGAGGGCGCGGTGGTCAAAAAAGCGGCCGTGGCGCCGGAGATGATGACCCACCGGGGACCAGCCAGGGTATTCGAGCGTGAGGAGCCCGCCCTGGAGGCCATCTTCGCGGGCCGGATCAACCCCGGCGATGTGGTGGTCATTCGCTACGAAGGCCCCAAGGGAGGGCCGGGCATGCGCGAGCAGCTGTTGCCCACCTCCGCCATCATCGGCATGGGGCTGGGCAAATCGGTGGCTTTAGTCACCGACGGCCGGTTTTCAGGCGCCACCCAGGGCGCCTGCGTCGGTCATGTGACCCCCGAAGCGTATCTGGGGGGGCCGCTTGCCTTTGTCCAGGAAGGCGACAGCATCGCGATCGACATCCCGGCCGGGCGGATCGATTTAGAGGTGCCGGCCGAGGTGATCGAGCAGCGCCGAAAGACCTGGCGCATCCCGGAACACACGGCCCTTGCCAAAGGGACCCTGCTGGAACGCTACCGCCGACTGGTGGGCCCAGCCACCCGCGGTGCGACCTTGGAGTGACCGCCGGCAGGACGAAAGGGAAGGCTTTTATGAAAATCCCGGATTTTCTGGCCGGCCTGATGGAGCAGCACCGGGATGCGCGCAAGGCCGAAGAAGGGCTGCTGCAAGCCGTGGAAACAGCGGCCGGCCTGGTCGACCCGAAGATCCGCTGGGTTTCGGGCTACCGCAGGAAACTCAAACCCGCGGTGGCGTGCACCCTGGAATACGCCGACGAGCTGATCGCGAAAATCCCGGGGCCCATCATCGTCCACCCGGATCGTTGGGACCATGACCCTCTGCTGCGGGCAGTCTTTTCCACCCCGGAGGAGATCCTTCTCACCTTCAGTGCCCATCCGAAAGTCCATGAACTCCTGGAGGCATCCGCCGATCCTCACCTTTGCGCCCTATTGACGATGACCCGGCAGGAGCGATCGGTTTTCGGAGCCCAACTGGAGGGGGACATCGTCAAGCGCGACGTCCCCCGGACCGCCGTGAATTTTGTGGACCTGCGGCTGTTGGCCCCCACCGCCATAGAGGCCGAAACCCGCGAAAACCTGCGCCGGCGAACGCTGACGATCTTGTGCTCCACGGCCATGGAGCGGATCCTCGCATTGCGGTCGCGAGCGCAGGACTTGGGGGAGCAGCGCGAACTCCTTCAGATCAAGCTCAAGATCCGCCGGAGTGGCCGATACGACCTTAGCGCTTTGATGTGCGGCAGCGAGGCCTGCGATGTGGAGATCGTCCGGGCGCAGGACGCTTTAGAGGAAATCGACCGGGAAATTTCCGAGGCCAAGGCCGAGCTGGGCGGTCCCACGGAATGCCTTGATCACGTCCTGCGCATCCTTTCCCACCCAAAAGAGCATTTATGGGTCGAACCGCTGCGGCTCAGGCTGAGCCCCCTGGGCTTCAAGGTCGGAGCGGAGTCATCGGAACCGTCGGCCGAAATCGAGCTCTGCGAATTCAAGGTTCGCGGGGGCCTGCACCGTGCGGCGGTCTTCGTGCGCTACACATCCTCCCGGACGCCTCCGTGACCCTGATCGCAGGCATACCATTTGCCGAGCAACAAAGAGGTTGACAGGAGCGCTCCGGCCGGTACTATGAAACTCCATGTTTTCCGTGTACGTTGTGTTTTCACACTGAGGGAGCCCCGCCTTGGCAAAATCTCAAAATGATCGTGGCTGGAAGCCACTCCCACCAAACCTCAAGATACTTTCGGGTAAAGTGGCGCCGCGCGCCATGACCCCGCTGTTGCCAGGCACCCGATCGAGGCTGCTTCACAAGCTCAGCGAGGACCATCGCCGGACCCATGCTCAGCATTCGGGACCTTAAAACCTATTTCCGCACTCCCCAGGGCATCGCCCGGGCCGTGGACGGTATCACCCTCCGGATGGGCCCCGGGGATATCATGGGCGTGGTGGGCGAATCCGGCTGCGGCAAATCCGTCATGGCCCTGTCCGTTCTCGGCCTACTGCCCTGCCCGCCGGCACTCTTCGCGGGCGGAGAAATTCAGTTCAAGGACCGGGACCTGCTCAAACTCGCACCCGATGAGCTGAGGCGCCTGAGAGGCGACCAGATCAGCATGATATTCCAGGAACCCATGAGCGCCCTGAACCCCGTGTTCACGGTGGGCAATCAGCTCTCCGAGGTCTTCCGGGTGCACCGCAACCTCAACCGTTTGGAGGCCCTGCAGGGCGCCATCGAGATGCTGGCCAAGGTCGGCGTCCCCGCCCCGGAGCGCCGGGTCAAGGAGTACCCCTACCAACTCTCGGGGGGTATGCGGCAGCGGGTGATGATCGCCATGGCGCTCGCCTGCCGCCCGGCGCTTCTGCTGGCCGACGAACCCACCACGGCGCTCGACGTGAGCATCCAGGCCCAGATCCTGGAACTTATGCTCGGGTTGAAGGAGGAGCTCGGCACCGCGATCCTCCTCATCACCCACGATCTGGGGGTCGTGGCTGAAATCACCCGGCGCGTGGCCGTCATGTACACGGGCAAGATCATGGAAGAGGCTACGACCTTAGAGCTTTTCGACCATCCCCTGCACCCCTATACGCGCGGACTGATGGCCTCGCTCCCGCGGGCGGACGCCTCCTTCGAGACCGACGCCCTGAACGAAATCAAAGGAGTGGTCCCCAGCGCGGTTGGGCTGCCGCCCGGCTGCCACTTCGAACCCCGCTGTCCGGAGGCCGTCGAAACGTGCCGGCGGCTTTCCCCGGAGCTGGAGGAGATCCGGCCCGGCCATCGTGTAGCCTGCTGGAGGGTGAACCGTGGCTGAGCTGTTGGAGGTGCGGGGACTTGTCAAGCATTTTCCGGTGCGGCGCGGGTTTTTGGGCCGACACGCGGCCACGGTGCACGCGGTGGATGACGTCTCCTTCAACCTCGGCGAAAACGAAACCCTGGGGCTGGTGGGCGAATCGGGCTGCGGAAAGTCTACGACGGGCTTCAGCATCCTTCGGCTGATCGAGCCCACCTCCGGCGAAGTGTGGTTCCGGGGCGAAAACATCCTCGCCCTTGAACCGGAGCGCATGCGGCGCCTGCGGCGCCACATGCAGATCGTCTTCCAGGACCCGTTCGGTTCGCTCAACCCGCGTATCACCATAGAGCGCATCATCGAGGAGCCCTTGCTCAACCACGAAACAATTGGCGGTTCGGAGCGCCGCGAGCGAGTGGCGGAAGCCCTCGACCTTGTCGGGCTGCTGCCTGAGCACATGACCCGCTTCCCGCATGAGTTCTCCGGCGGACAGCGCCAACGGATCTGTGTCGCCCGGGCGCTCGTGCTGCGGCCCCGCCTGGTCGTCGGCGACGAACCGGTGTCGGCCCTCGACGTCTCGGTGCGCGCCCAGGTCTTGAACCTGATGGTCAGGCTCCAACGCCGGCTCAACCTCTCCTACCTGTTCATCTCCCACGATCTCGCGGTGATCCGCTACGTAAGTCACCGGGTGGGGGTGATGTACCTCGGCCAAATCGTCGAGCTAGCGGATGCCAAAACCATTTATGCCCACCCCCTGCACCCGTACACACGCGCGCTGCTCTCCGCCGTGCCGGTGCCCGACCCCCGGCGGACCCGCAAGCGCATCCTGCTCAAAGGCGACGTCCCTTCGCCCATGAACCCGCCGGCCGGCTGCCGGTTTCACCCGCGCTGCCCGGATATGATGCCGGTCTGCAAGGAGCAGCCTCCGTTGACGCGGATTGCGGGAAAAGACCACCTCGTGTGCTGTCATTTATACGCCGACGGTGAACGCTGGAAACCCACGGCGGCCCGCGATGGCGAGGCCGCCCAACACTCAACCAAAGGAGGCAATTTATGAAAAAAGGAAAGTTCGCGTGGATTCTCGGATTGGCGTTGACGGCCGCACTGGCCGCCGGACCGGCGCCGGCCGCTTCAGACACCCTGGTGGTGGTCCAGGAGGCGGAGCCGGTGGGTCTTGACATCATGCAGAGCTCCCTCCAAACCACCATGAGCGTCGGCTACAACCTTCACGAAACCCTGCTCAAGCCCACGGAGCAGGCAGGCGTCCTGCCGGGCCTCGCGGAGAAATGGGAGAAGGTCGACGATCTCACTTGGAAGTTCACCCTCGTCAAGGGCGCGACCTTTCATAACGGCGAGCCGATCAACGCGGCGGCGGTCAAGTTCTCTTTCGAGCGGATCATGAGCGATGCGCTGAAAAGCCCGCACCGTGGCAAACTCACGAGCTTCAAGGAGGTCAAGGTCATCGACGATCGCACCTTCACCATCTCCCTATCCCAGCCCTACGCGCCCGGCCTTTACATGCTCGCCCAGTATCTCTTCATCGTCCCGCCCGGCTACGTGCAAAAGGTGGGGGACGCCGAATACAACTTGAACCCCGTGGGCTCCGGTTCCTACAAGCTGGACAAGTGGGTCAAGGGCCAGGAAATCATTATGTCCGCCTACGACAAGTACTACGGCCCAAAGCCGGCCTACAAGAAGCTGATCTTTAAGGGCGTGCCGGAAGAGGCCTCGCGCATCGCGGCCCTTCTGACCGGCGAGGCCCACGTGATCAGCGGGGTGCCGGTTCACCAGCGCAAGCGGGTTCTGGAGTCGGGCAAGGCCTACCTGACCGACCAGATGGGGTCGATGAACTACCTCGGTCTGAACACTTACGAAAAGCCATTAAGCGATGTCAGGGTGCGCCAGGCGCTCAACCACGCGGTCAACCGCCCGCTGATCAACAAAGCCCTCTTCAACGACAAGGCCATCCTCTGCCGGGGCCCCATCAGCCCGCGCACCCTCGGGGCCGACCCCGGCCTGAAGCCCTACGAGTACAGCCCGGAGAAGGCCAAGAAGCTCCTGGCCGATGCGGGGTATCCGAACGGCTTCGAAATCCGCCTGGCTTTCAGCCCCTACATGCCCCAGGTGCAGGAGCAGGCCGAGGCCATCGCCGCGGATCTGGCCAAGGTGGGTGTCCAGGTGAAGCTTGAGTCCTTCGAACGGGCCGTCATGTGGGACCGTTACAAGAAAAAAGAACACCAGATGTACATCTACTTCTGGGACGACGCCCCGGAGCCGGACCGCTACATGTACTCCCTGTTCCACTCCAAGAGCCGGGACTACTACTACAAAAACGAAACGGCCGACCAGCTCCTGGAAAAGGGCCGCGGCACCATGGACCCGGCCGCCCGGGTCAAGGTCTACAACGAGCTTGACCGCTTTCTTTACCAGGACGCCCCGTGGGTCTACCTCTACGTAATTCCCGAGGTCTATGCCGTGGCCAATTCCGTGGACTACAAGGGACTGCGCGACGGGTATCTGATCATGAACACGGCCAAACCGAAGAAGTAGAAGCCCTCCTGCTGCGCAGGATGGCTTCTAACATGGGGGGTAAGGGGTTCAAAATTCGGGTTGCGGGATGCAGGCTGCGAGATAAACAGATCGGTATCCCAGTCCGTCTTCTGACCTTTCAACGTTGAACCCCCTGACCCCCCAACCCCAAAAAGCCGTTTCTGTAATAATGGGCCGCTATCTCTTAAAAAGGCTCTGGCACACGGTTTACGTGGTCGTGGGCATCTCGATCATCAGCTTCTTCTTCATCCACCTGTCGGGGGACCCGGTGATGCTGATGCTGCCCCCCGACGCATCCATCGCCGAGGTTGAGACCCTGCGCGAGCAGCTTGGGTTCAATGACCCGATTTACGTCCAATACTGGCGCTTTGCCAGCCGCGCGGTGCAGGGGGATCTCGGCTCCTCGCTCTACTTTAGGGTGCCGGCCGTCGACCTGATCCTGGAACGGCTGCCGGCCAGCCTCGAGTTGGCCGGGGCGGCCATGCTCATCGCCCTGGTGGTCTCCATCCCGCTGGGGATCATCTCGGCCGTCAAACGGGGGTCCCTCTGGGACGTCTCCTCCATGCTGGGGGCGCTCTTCGGTTTGTCCATGCCCCATTTCTGGCTGGGGATCATGCTGATCCTGCTTTTCTCCGTGACGCTGGGGTGGCTGCCCACCTCGGGCCGCGGCAGCCTGGCCCATCTCGTCATGCCGTCGCTGGCGCTGGGCTTGAGCCTGATGGCCATGTTCGCCCGGCTGACCCGCTCGGTGATGCTCGAAGTCCTGAGCCAGGACTACGTCCGGACCGCCCGGGCCAAGGGCCTGAAGGAAAGGCTCGTCATCGGCAAACACGCGCTCAAAAACGCCCTTATTCCGCTGGTGACGGTCGCCGGCATGCAGTTCGGGTTCCTGATCGGCGGCACGGTCATCATCGAAACCGTATTCGCCTGGCCGGGCGTGGGCCGCCTCGTGGTGCAGGCGATCTTCAGCCGGGATTACCCGCTGGTGCAGGCGACGGTGCTGGTCCTGGCGGTGCTCTTCGTCCTGGTCAATCTGCTCACGGACCTGGTCTATCTTTATCTCGACCCCCAGATCAGCTACCTGGAACGCAAATGAACGGCACCGACCGCGACCGCTTTCGCAACCTGCGCGCCACCCTGCGCCTGTGGGGCGAGACCCTGATGGCGCTCGGCCGCTCCCCGGGTGCCGTAATCGGCGGCGTGCTCTTCGGCCTGATCATCGCCACCAGCCTTTTCTTCCCCTGGGTGTATGCCCAGGACCCTCTCGCCCAGGACCTCCTCGCCCGGCTTGCCCCCCCGTTCTGGCAGGAGGGCGGCAGCCTCGCCCACCCGCTCGGCACCGACAACCTGGGGCGGGATGTGCTGGTACGGATCCTCTACGGCAGCCGCGTCAGCCTCATGGTGGGGTTTGCCTCGGTGCTCGTCGCCTGCGGGGCGGGAATCGCCCTGGGCCTCATCTCCGGGTATTACGGCGGGCGGGCAGACAGTTTGATCATGCGCGTGGCCGACGTCTTCATGGCCTATCCCTTCATGCTGCTCACCATTTCAGTGATCGCCGTCCTGGGCAATTCCATCCTCAACCTGATCCTGGTGCTGGGCTTATCGGATTGGGTGACCTACGCCCGCACGATCCGCGGCAGCGTGCTCAGCATCAAGGAGAAGGAGTTCGTGCTGGCGGCACGCAGCGCAGGCACCCGCCACCACACGATCCTGCTGCGGCACGTGTTTCCCAACGTCCTCTCCCCCATCCTGGTGCTCGGCACCGTGCGGGTCGCCAACATCATCATCTGGGAGAGCGGCCTGTCGTTTCTCGGCATGGGGGTGCCTCCACCCATGCCCACCTGGGGCCGGATGCTGGCGGAAGGCCGGGTCTACATCATGGATTCCTGGTGGCTGGTGACCCTCCCGGGCCTGGCCATCATGCTGACCATTCTCTCGATCAACCTGCTGGGCGACGGCCTCCGGGACGCCCTGGACCCCCGCCTGCGGAACATTCCCCGATGAGAGCCGAAAGGAGCACATCCTCATGAAAGCACTGGTTCTCGGCCTCGGCCTGCAGGGCCGGGCCGTCATTCACGACCTCGAACAAAACCCGGGTGTCACGCAGATCGTGGCCGCAGACCTCGACTCCGACAAGGCCCGCGCGCATGTCGCGCAAAAGAACTACCGGAAAGTTCGCGTCGTTCCCTTGAACGCCGCGCACCCGCAGCTTTTGGATCAGCTGGTGCACGACATCGGCCCTCAGGTATTGGTCTGCATGCTGCCGCCGGACTTCCAGCCGGGCATCGCCCGGACCGCTATCGACGCCGGCGTGCCCTACGTCAGTTCCAGCTACCGCGGCACCCTCACGGAGCTCGACGACCTGGCGAAGGCCAAGGGGGTTATCGTTCTGCCCGAGATGGGGATGGACCCCGGCATCGATTTGATCTTGGGCCGGCTGGCCGTGGATGAGTTGGACATCGTGCACGGCATGCGCTCATACGGGGCCGGCCTGCCGGAGCCGGCCTGCGCCGCCGACAACCCGATCCACTACAAAATCACATGGACCTTTGAAGGCGTCCTAAAGGCCTACATGCGGCCGGCCCGGTTTCTCAAAGATGGGAGGCAGATGTCGATCCCTGCCGGACAGATCTTCCGCAAGGAAAACGGCCACGACTTCGCGGTGCCGGGGGTGGGCGCCATGGAGGCCTATTACAACGGGGACGCCCTGCACTACATCGACGTTTTTGGGCTGGGACCCGAACTCAAGGAGATGGGGCGCTTCGCCATGCGCTGGCCCGGGCATAACCGCTTCTGGGACGCGATGGCCGAGATGGGTTTTTTGGACGACACACCGATTCGCGTCGGCAACGCCGAGATCACGCCCCGCCGGTTCGTCGTCGAGCATCTGACGCCCCGACTCCAGTTCCGAGCGAACGAGCGGGACATGGTCGTCATCCGCGTGGAGGCCTGGGGGGTGAAAAGCGGCCGGCACCTGAAGGTGGCCTACGAGCTGATCGACTACCGCGACCTGACGACCGGGCTTTTTGCGATGAACCGCACCGTGGGGTTCACGGCCAGCATCGCCGCCCAGATGATCCTATCCGGAAAGATCCGGAAGGCGGGAGTGCTCAGCCCGGCACGCGACGTGCCCCACCGGGAAGTCCTGGGTGAGCTCGAAAAACGGGGCATGCAGATCAGCCGGCGAGTGGAATAGCGGCTGAAAAGCGACCCGACGCTCACGACGGAAAGCGCGCCGCCGAAGAGACCAACAGCAGGTGCCGACATTGGAAAAACCCGTACCCACCACCGCCGAACTATTGGCCGACTACGCCCATCGCCTGGCGCCTGAGGAGGTTCCGGCCGCAACCATCGAAACGGTTAAGCGCTGCCTGTTGGACCTGATCGGTGCCGCAGCCGCCGGGGCGTCGTCGCAGGCCGCATACCTGGTGAGGCGCAGTGCCGCGCGGCTGATGG
>JBGSTS010000097.1:0-12488 GCA_041736435.1 Desulfobacterales bacterium
CCGGGTCTTCGGGCGGCCCGAGGGGCTCCTCCATGACCCCCAGCGAGGCGCAGCCCGAAACCAGCAGGCCGGCCAGCAGAGAGGCCGCCCGCGCGCACCGCTGCAAACGGCCGGCAAAGCCGCTCTTCATGAGCCGCCCCCTTTCAGCTGCTTGATTTTCCGCTGCAGCTCCTCCTTGTCCTTGTCCTTCTTCGACAGGGCCCGCTGGTAAAATTTCAAGGCGTTGGCCTTGTCGTTCAGTTTGAGGTAGGCGTCCCCTAAATGTTCCATGATCGTCGGATCGTCGGGCACCAGCTCGTGGGCTTTCGTGAGATATTCCCGGGCGCGCGGGTAATCGCCCTTCTGGTAATAGACCCATCCCAGGCTGTCGGTGATGTAGCCGTCGTTGGGCTTGTGCCGGAGGGCCTCGAGGATGAGCTGCTCGGCCTCATCCAGGTTCTGCCCCATCTCGGCGTAGGTGTAGCCGAGGTAGTTCAGGGCATTGGCGTTCTTGGGGTCTATCGCGATGACCCGCCGCATGGTCTCGATGGAGGCGTCTTTGTTTTTTTGCTTGTCGTACACGATGCCCAGCCGGAACAGAAAATTGGCGTTGTCCGGGGCCTTCTGGGTCGCCTGCGTGAGGGCGGCCAGGGCCTCGTCGTAGCGACCGGCCTCTTCGTAGATCGTGCCGAGATAGTAGTGCAGTTCCGGGTTGGCCGGATTTTTCTGAATGGCGGACCCCAGCTGCTGCAGGGCCTCTTCGGTTTTGCCCTGCTCCTGCAGGATGAAGGCCATGTGCACGACCGCATCCTGGTAAAATCGCGCGTCCGGCGTCACCTTGCGGAAGGCCTCGAGAGCCTCGGCGTATTTTTTCAGCCCAAACAGGGTGAACCCTTTCAGGTGGTTCAGGTCGGGGCTTTCGGGATCCGCCTTCAGCATGCCGCGGATCAGATAGAGTGCCTCCTCTGATTTCTTCGGCTCGACGTAGCCCTGGATGAGATTCAGGAGGACCTCGAACTCCTTGCGACTGCGCTCTCCGAGCCGCAGGAGGATGGCGTCGGCGTCGGGCTTCATCCCGGCCTGGCGGTGGAAGAGGGCCAGCTCGAGCGATGCACGGCTGTTGTCCGGGTCGAGCTGGAGGATCTCCTGGATAACTCCCGCGGTATCCTTCTTGCGCCCCTGCTCGCGGCAGATTTTCAGCAGCTCGAAGAGCGGGTCCAGGTTGTCGGGTTCGATTTCCGCACACCGCTTGAAGGCCGCTTCCGCCGGGGACAACTCATTCCGGGCCAGGTGCAGCCGACCCAGGAGGAAATGCCCGGCGTAGGACCGGGGAAATCGAGTGTTGAGCTGGCCGAGGATCCTCTCGGCGTTATCAAGGTCGTCGGCTTCCAGGTACATGCCGGCCAGCAGGGAAAAGATCTTCTCCTGGGAAGGGTCGAGCCGGACCACCTTTTCGTAGGCCTCGATCGCGCCCGAAGGGTCCTTGCGAAGCTGCTTGATTCCGCCGTAGAGAATAAGGCCCTTGACGTCATCGGGGTCCCGCGCCAAAAGCTCCTCGATGACCGCCAGCGCCGTCTCCTCCTCCTTGTTCTGGAGGTGGACGGTGGCCAGCTCCCGCCGCAGATACGCCGAGTCCGGGTCGAGGTCGATGGCTTTTCGCATGAGCAGGACGGCCTTGTCCGTTTTGCCGGACTGCCGCTCTTTCTGCGACGCCAGAAAATAGTAATAGGCGTTTTCCGGTATGTCCCGCGGGTAAAGCACCGCCGGCGGCCGGGCGGCATCTCCGGGTTCGCCGAGTTCGGGGGAGAGGCGGGCACAACCCGTGAAAAGGCCGGCGAGGCAACATACGGCCGCGGCGATGAACCATTGATGTTTCATGCAAAGGCTTTCCTGGTACCGGACGGGCGATGTCAGGCAGGCAGTTGATTCACTCTGCGCTGGTGTCCTCGGAATCGGAATAGGAGGCGAAGTCGGGGATTTCGCTCTTGAAAAACTCCCGTATCTTCCGGATGATGTTTTTTTCGATCTGCCGGACCCGCTCCCGGGATATGCCGTAACGGTCTCCGATCTCCTGGAGCGTGACGGGATTGTCCGAAAAAATGCGCAGTTCAAAAATTTCGATTTCCCGCGGCGACATCTTCTTTCTGAACTCGCCGATCTTGTTGTGCAGGAGGAGCTCGATCTCCTTCTTCGATACCTGCTCCTCCACCGATTCGCTTTCCGTGCTGATGAATTCGATGCGCTCCGTTTCAGAATCGTTCTTGACCGGTGCATCCAGCGAAACGTCCCAGCTGTCCAGGCGCTGGTCCATGTCGACGATCTCGCGCTCCGACACCCCGAGGCGCTCTGAGAGCAGTTTGGGCTTCGGGTCGAAGCCCTGTTCGATGAGCCGATGCTTCTCCTTTTTAAGCTTGAAGAACAGCTTGCGTTGACCCTGGGTCGTCCCGATCTTGACCAGCCGCCAGTTGTCCATGATGAACTTCAGGATATAGGCTTTGATCCAGAAGGAGGCATAATAGGAAAACTTGACGTTTTTATAGGGGTCGAATTTCTTCACGGCCTGCATCAGGCCGATATTGCCCTCCTGGATGAGGTCGAGCAGGTTCTGCATCCAGACACGCTGAAACTCAAGTGCGATCTTGACCACCAGACGCAGGTTGGCGGTCACCAGCACATAGGCAGCATCCGTGTCGCCCTGCTCCATAACGCGAATGCCCAGCGAGCGCTCTTCGTCGCGGGTCAGCAGCCGGTAGCGGCTGATCTCGGACAAATAGCGCTGGAGCGGGTCGAACTTGACCAGGGCCTTGTCGTCGTCGTCCTTCTTGGATGACTTCTTTGCGGCTTTAAGGGCCGTGCGGGGCCCCGGGCCGGGTTGAGGTTCGGCGGCGGGCGCGGCCTTGATATCGGCAGATGAGGCTTGCGCCTCAGCGGGGGGAACCTGTTGAGTCTCAGGCCCGGCCGTCTGGGCCACCGGCTGGCGCGGGGGCCTGGCCCGGCGGGCGCGTTCGGCGGCTGGAGGCGTTGACGCACTCTTCGGTTTTACTTCCGGTTTCGGTTTTCCGGCGGAAGACGGCGGCGCGGGCGTCTTCCTGGCCCGAGCCGGAGTTTGGGCCCTGGCCGGTTTGAAGGCTTTGGCCGTTGCGCTCTTTTTGGCGGGCCGTTTGGGTGCGCCCGCCCTCTTCGGCGGCTTGGCCGTAGCGGCAGGTTTCGCCTTGACGGCAACTGACTTTTTGTGGGGCGTGACCGCCCGGTCCGGCTTTGCGGGGGTTTTCGACGCGGCGGTTTTTGCCGGCGCCGCTCGCTTCACCCCCGCCGGACGGGCTGGACGAACGATGGGCGCCAACCCCCTTTTCGTGCCGGGAGCAACGGGCCGCTTCGGCGCGGTTTTTGCCTTCCGGGCGGGAGGTGTCGGCTTGACTTTTTCAGTTTTTTTCTTCATTCAAACGCCTGCACGGTCCAAGAGGTTACGGGTGATCTCGATGCGACAGCTTGCGCGTGCGGCTGTGGACAGCATTCGGCACCTGTGGTAGACAATCGCGGTCGGGCGCCTGTAGCTCAGCTGGATAGAGCAACGGACTTCTAATCCGTAGGCCGGGGGTTCGAATCCCTCCAGGCGCGCCACGTTTTGACCACGAAAGGTTTTTCACCGGTTGCAACAGGCGTTGACTATACTAGAACCCGACAAAATATCAACGATAATTTCCATGGCGGCCCGCGACGTCCGCCGCGCAATCCCGCGAGGGCTGCCTGACCCCCACCCATGGTAAACGATGCCTACCGTCATTGAAATCGTTAAAGCAGCGTCGGTCTTGGCCGGCGCCGTCATCCTCGGCAATTGGTTTCTGACCGAGTTGCGCAAAGCCCGCCTGCGAAAGCTTCCCTGGTACACGCCGTACCTGACCCCCCCGGGCCTGCTTATTATTGCAGCCTGCACCCTTCCCATCCTCTACTGGCTCGCCGTCAAGTAACCCACGCCCCGGCTAAAACCGGCGGCGTTGGGATCCTATCCCCCAAGGGGCTGTTTAGGCAGTGCCGAACCGCGACTCCCGGGTTTCGAAGCAGGTCGTGCGCTCAAGCTTCACAGCGGATCCGCCGATAGACAGGAGTGGGACAACGGTCGACCTGTTTCCTGGCGAACCCATCTATGGAGGAGGCGGCAATGACAGACAAAAATTTGATTTTTCTTGAAAATTTGGAGTGGTTCGACGAATCGGGCCAGCAGATGGTGCACCGGCTGCCGCAGCAGGGCTCCGGGGAGATAAAATACGGGGCCCAGCTCACCGTGCGGGAAAGCCAGGCCGCCGTCTTTTTCTACAAAGGCAAGGCCGTGGGGGCTTTCGGCCCGGGTCGCCACACCTTAAAGACCGCCAACATCCCCATTCTCACGAAAATCGCCAGCATCCCCTGGGCGCTCACGAGCCCGTTGAGAGCCGAGGTCTATTTTGTGAACTTGAAGGTGTTCACCAATCTCAAGTGGGGCACCCGGGACCCGGTCGCCTTCAAGGATGCCGAACTCGGCCTGGTGCGCCTGCGGGCCTTCGGCGTGTTCAACCTCCAGGTGGTGCAGCCGGTCCTGTTCATCAACAGCCTGGTGGGCACGCAGGGGGTGTTCACGACCGAGGCGATCGAGGAGTATCTGAACCGCGTGATTGTCTCGCGCTTCAACGACTTCATGGGCCAGAGCCTGGATTCGCTGCTCAACCTGCCCGCCAGGTACGACGAGCTCTCCGAGGGGCTCAGCCGCCGCCTCGCGGAGGACTTCAGCCATTTCGGAATCCGGCTGACTCACCTCTACACCAATGCCATCACGCCGCCGCCGGAGGTCCAGCAGGCCATCGACGACCGCAGCCGCATGGGCGTCTTCAAGGACATGGAAAAGCTTATGCAGATGAAGGCCGCCATGGCCATGGAGAGCGCCGCGCAGAGTGAGGGCGGCGGCGGTACGGGCATGGGCACCAGCCTGGGGCTGATGCTGCCGGCGATGTTTGCCCAGTATTTCAGCGCGTCTAAGCCGGCACCGGAACCGCCGACCGCCCGGACCTCCTGCCCGGAGTGCAAGAGCGAGGTGCCGGCGGATTCAAAGTTCTGCCCCCAGTGCGGGCACCAGCTGGTGGTGTTCGACCAGTGCGCCCGCTGCGGCAAAAACCTGGCACCCAGCGCCAAATTCTGCCCGCGCTGCGGCCTGGCAGCGGCAGCCGCGCCCCGGAAGCACCTCTGCAAGCACTGCGGCGCTGAAAATCTGGCAGAGTCGATTTTCTGCAACGACTGCGGTGAAAAGCTGTGACGGTTTTCCGCATCGACCATCAGTGCCCGCAATGCGGAGCCCCGGCCGCGCTGGAGGAGACCGACCGGGTGTTTGCCTGTCCGTTCTGCCGCGTGCGCTCGGTGCTGATGACACGGGACTACTTCCGCTACGTGCTCCCCGCCAAACGCCCGGCCGGTCGCGAGCTGATTTACATCCCCTACTGGCGTTTCAAGGGGTTTCTGCTCTTCAGCCTGCCGGGCGGGGTGGCTCACAAATATGTCGATGTCAACCAGCTCGGCCACGACATGGACGGCCTGCCCCCGACGCTGGGGCTGCGCGCCCAGGCCATGAAGCTTAAGTTTGCGGCCCCTGACATGGAAGGCCGCTTCATCGCCCCATCCCGCTCGTTCACGCAGAGCTTCAACGCGTTTCAGCAGCGGTTCATCCGGGAGATGGGTCCGGGGGCGCTCGCAAGCGCGCATCTGGGGGATGCCATGGGCCTGCTCTATTCGCCGTTTTACGCAGCGAGCCGGCTTGTGGACGCCGTTCTGGACAAACCGATCGCGGCGGTCCCGGACGGATTCGAAACGGCAGCGGCTGCGGCCGGAAAGCCCGATGGGGGCATCGGTTTCGTCCCTGCGCTTTGTCCGGGTTGCGGCTGGGACCTCGACGGCGAACGGGATGCGCTGGTGCTGGGCTGCGGCAACTGCGGCTCGAGCTGGGTCCCGTCGGGCGGAACCTTGGCACGGGTCGACTGCGATTGCCTAAGGTGCGATGAGGATGGGCTGTTGTACCTGCCGTTCTGGCAGACGGCCTGCGCCATCTCTGAAGTCGAGCTCAACACCTATGCCGACCTGGTGCGAGTGGCCAACCTGCCCAAAGTGGTCCAACCGGGGTTCGAGTCGCGCAATTTCCGTTTCTGGACCCCGGCCTTCAAAATCAGGGCGTCCGTCTATCTGCGGCTGGCCGAGGGCCTGAGCCTGACCCAGCCCCAGGAATTGCTCAGCCCCGGCCGCCCCCCCGGCCGCCATCACCCGGCGACGCTTCCGGCCGAGGAGGCTTCAAAGAGCCTCAAGGTGATTTTCGCCGGGATGCTGAAGCCCAGGCAGCGTCTCGCCGACATCCTGCCGGCTGTCGGGATTCGCCCGATCGGGCACCGTCTGGCCTATCTTCCGTTCCGGGAAGACCGGCACGACTACATCCAACCCCAAACCCGGATTGCGATCAACAAAAACCTGCTTGCACTCTCCCGCAGTCTATAATCCGAACGGAACCCCGGGCCTCCCGAACCTCAGGGGCCCTTGGAGCGCTCATACCGCTCATTGGATTGGCGGATGGCATCGAGCTCTTCTGCCGTCATGTTCTGGGTATTGGCGCAGCCGCCAAGAATCAGCAGTGCAGCTGTCAAAAAGGCGCAAATGGATTTCATAGTGCCCTCCGAAGGGTGAATGGTTCCATTGACTCCCTAATGATTCGCCCGCCGGATGCATAAAGCAAGCCTTCATCTGCCACGGTCCCCCCCCAAGCTCAATCGCCTCCCTTCCCCTGGCTCAGCCAGGCCGACACATCCGCCGGATGCTCGAAAAACCGCATGGCGCCGGCGGCGGCCAGCTCGGCCCGCGGCCGGAACCCCCACAACACCGCGGCCGGAAACATCCCCGCCCCCACGGCCGTCTGCATGTCGATGGCGCTGTCGCCCACGAAGACAACCTCAGGCGGGTCGAGCTTTAGGTCGGCAGCAATTTCCAAGGCTGCCGCCGGGTCCGGTTTCCTCGGCGTTTCCGGGCCGGCGCCCACGACCCGGCGGAAGGCAGCGCCCGGCAGCAACTCCTTGACGAGCTCTCGGGTGGCATCATCGGGCTTGTTCGAGAGAACGGCCAGCTGGAGCCCGGCCCGGCCTAACGCATCGAGCATTTGCAGAATACCCGGGTAGGGCCGGGTCCGACAGGCCCAGCGCTGCCGGTACTCGCGTTTCATCTCCACAACGAAGCGGTCCAGATCCGCCTCGTCGGCGACCTCGAAGGGCAGCGCCCGCCGCACCAGCTGGGCGATGCCGTCCCCCACGAAATAGCGGTAGGCATCGACCGGGTGCGTGGGCAGCCGGTTTCCCTCCAGAACTGCGTTCATGGCATCCGCCAGGTCGGCCAAGCTGTCCAGCAGCGTGCCGTCCAGATCGAAAATAACCGCCTTATACATCAGCGTTCATCCTTAACCGTGCTATACCAGCCCCTGGTCCTGCATGGCATTGACCACCTTCACGAACCCGGCGATGTTGGCCCCGACGAGGTAGCTGCCGGGATGTCCGTATTCCTCGGCGGCCTCGAGACAGGTGCGGTGGATGCCCTTCATGATCGTTTTCAGCCGACTGTCCACCTCGTCCCGCGACCAGCTGAGACGCATGCTGTTCTGGGCCATCTCGAGCCCCGACACCGCGACACCGCCCGCGTTGGCGGCCTTGCCCGGCGCATACAGGAGGCCGGCCCCCTGGAACACGCCGACCGCCTCGGACGTGGAGGGCATGGTCGCTCCTTCAGCCACCAGGCGGACACCGCCGGCCGCTAAATTTTCGGCGTCCCGCCGGTTGACCTCGTTTTCCGTGGCACAGGGAAAGGCGCAGTCGGCCTTGACCTTCCAGATCGGGTTGTGGTCCAGGGTGGCATCCTTCTCGACGAAAACCGCCTGGGAGTATTTGTCGACGTATTCGCCGATACGCGCCCGCCGGATGTTCTTCAGCCGCTTGACGAAGTCGAGCTTGCCGCGGTCGATCCCCTCCTCGTCGACAATGCACCCGGAGGAATCCGAGAGCGTAACCACTTTGGCCCCCGTTTCGATGAGCTTTTCCACGGTGTGCTGGGCCACGTTGCCGGAACCCGACACCAGGCACACCTTGCCCGAAAGGCTCTGTTGGCGGACGGCCAGCATCTCGGCGGCAAAATAGACCAGCCCGTAGCCCGCCGCCTCGCGGCGGACGAGGCTGCCGCCCCAGTTCAGGCTCTTGCCCGTCAAAACACCCGTGAACTCGTTGCGCAGCCGCTTGTACATCCCGAACAGATAGCCGATCTCGCGCGCCCCGACACCGATGTCGCCCTCGGGGATGTCGGTGTCGGGGCCGATGTGCCGGAAGATCTCGGCCGCAAAGCTCTGGCAGAAGCGCATGACCTCGTCGTCGGATTTGCCCTTGGGGTCGAAATCCGCCCCGCCCTGCGCGGCGCCTAAATTCAGGGTGGTGAGGGCGTTCTTGAACACCTGCTCGAACGCGAGGAACTTGAGAATGCTCAAATTGACCGATGCGTGGAAGCGCAGCCCGCCCTTGTAGGGGCCGATGGCGCTGTTCATCTCCACCCGGAAGCCCCGGTTGACCCGGGCCTGGCCGTGGTCGTCCATCCAGGGCACCCGGAAGATGATGGTGCGCTCGGGCTCGATCAGCCGTTCCAGGATCGCGTTACGCCGGTACTCGGGGTGCCGGTCGAGCACCGGCTTGACCGTATCGAACACGTCCCGGACGGCCTGCTGAAACTCCTTTTCCCCGGGATCGCGCGCTGACACTGTTCTGAGGATATCGGACATATAGGACCTCCTTTTCTGGACTGCAGTCGCCGATCGGATTCAGGCGTCGATGATGGCCAGGGCCTCCTCGCGAAACGCCTCCATCACGTAGGGGATGCCCGTCACCTTGGCGCACTCCTCGGTGAGCGCCACCAAATCCTGCCGGCTGATGTAGCCGATTTCCCAGCTGCGGGTGCCGGCCATCAGCTGCTGCAGACCCACGCGGATTTTGTCGACGGCGTTGAAGATTCCGATGGCCCCGAGCGGGAAGCGCTCCACCTCGGCGCCGTATTTGTCCTTGAGGACCTCGTAGTTCATGAAGATCTCCTCCTTGGTCATCCCGTAGCGCGACACGGTTTTGGGCAGCCCGTCGTCCTCGCCGCGCAGCCACTTTTCGGCGTTCTTGCCCACCATGCCGGGGATCATCAGTGCCCGGCCCATGCACACGGCCTTGCAGAACGGCGCCCCGAGCGCGAGCGCCTTGAACACATGGTCCTCGGAGGAAAAGCCTCCGGCGAAGGCGATGTCCGGAACCCACAGCCCGCGGCGGGCGAGACGCGCGCACAGGTCGTGGGCCATGGCGTGCAGGTACAGGGAAGGAATCCCCCACTCGACCATCATGCGCCACGGGCTCATCCCGGTTCCGCCGGGGGCGCCGTCAATGGTCAGAAGGTCGATCTTCGCATCGCTCGACCAACGGATGGCCATGGCGAGCTCGCGCATGGGATAGGCCCCGGTTTTAAGGGTGATGCGCTTGGCGCCGAGCCGGCGGATGCGTTCGACCTCCTGCAGGAACCCCTCGCGGTCGATAAACCCCAGCCGCGAGTGGCGCTCGAACTGCTTGAGCGGCCCGGCCTTGAAAGCTGCCTGGTGGGCGGGCAGCTCGGGGTCCGGGGTGACGATGTAGCCGCGCTTCTTAAGCTCGAGCGCACGGCTGAGGGAGTTGACCTTGATTTCGCCCCCGATGCACTTGGCGCCCTGGCCCCACTTGAGCTCGACGGTCTCCACCCCGAGCTTCTCGATGACGTACTCGGCCACGCCCAGGCGGGTGTCCTCCACGTTCATCTGCACGAGAATATCGCCGAAGCCTTCGTGGAAGCGGCGGTACTCGCGCACGCGGCGGTCCATCTCGGGCGACGCGACCACTTTGCCCTGGGCGTTCAACTCGAGCCCGGGGTCGATGCCGCAAACGTTTTCGCCGCAAACGATGGTGATCCCGCTGATGGCGGCCCCCACCGCGAAGTGCTCCCAGTTCTTGCGGGCGATGTCGGTGCTTCCCAGGGCGCCGGTGAAGATCGGCACCTTCATCTTGACCTTGGATTGCACACCGAAAGCGGTCCCGGTGTTCACGTTCGGGAAGGTGGCGCGGTCCGGGTCGGCATCGATCCCCTTGGCCCCCAGGGCGTACCCGTTGATGTTGAGGTGGGAGTAGTCCACGGGGTAGTCCTTGTCCGCCCCGGCGGTGATGCTGCCGAAGGGCTCGGGGTAGAGCACCTCCCGACCCCGGAAGGTGGCGCGGAACATGTCGCAGTTGCCGCGGCAGCCGTCGATGCAGCGGCTGCAGATCCCCGATTGGGGAACGACGTTGCGGGACCGGTTGCCGGTTTGGAGCGCGTCATTCGCATTCGGCCGTTGTAGATTCATGGACTCCCTCCTTGTGGGTAAACAAAACCATTGATGTGGACCAACCGATGCCCGCTTTTAGGTTTGACCCGATTTAAAGTCAAGCAGTTCTGGTGATCCCGAGGACGGGGTGATATGATGATGATGGAAATCTGCCGCCGCGCTGGCTGGAGGCACCCGTTCGCCGGAGAGACCACTTGGGCGCTGAACCAAACGCAGTGAACCTCCTGATCGACCGGTTCATCAACTACCTGCTGGTCGAGAAGGGCCTGTCCAAGGCCACTCTCGAGTCCTACAGCCGCGACCTGCTGCGCTACGCCGGGTTTCTGGCCGGGAGCGGCCGGCCGACGGTGTCGGAGAGCGACACCGCGCTGATCCTGAAACACCTGATCGATCTGCGCGCCCAGGGGCTTGGGACCCGCTCCCGCGCCAGGCACCTCGTGTCGCTGCGGGGGTTCTACCGCTTTCTCACCCAGGAAAAACTGCTCTCGACCGACCCCTCCAAACTCATCGACCTGCCGAAAACGGGCCTGACGCTGCCGGAGGTGCTCTCGGTGGAGGAGGTCCGCCGGCTGCTCAACGCCCCCGAGAGCCGAAACCCCCAGGGGGTCCGGGACGCCGCGATGCTCGAGGTCCTATACGCAGCGGGCCTGCGCGTTTCCGAACTGGTCGGCTTGAAGCTCCAGGATGTCCACCTGGATGCCGGCTTCGTGCGCGTGATGGGCAAAGGGTCCAAGGAACGCGTCGTCCCGATCGGCCAGTATGCGCGCGAAAAACTGCTTTTTTACCTCGGCCACGGCCGCAACCCGCTGTTGCAAAACCGCCCCAGCCCGTTTCTGTTCATCGCACGCGCCGGCCGCCCGATCACCCGCCAGGGGTTCTGGAAGCTGCTGCGCCGCTATGCCAAAGCGGCCGGCCTCGTTAAAAACATCACCCCGCACAGCCTGAGGCACTCGTTCGCCACGCATCTTCTGGAGGGAGGGGCCGACCTGCGTGCGGTGCAGGTCATGCTGGGCCACGCGGATATCTCCACCACCCAAATCTACACCCACGTGGCCAACGACCGCCTCCGGGAGATCCACCGGCGGTTTCACCCCCGCGGGTGACACGCTGCCGCCGGCGGCCGATCCGGCCTGTACTTCACCCCGGCCGAACGTGCTTGACAGGCACGCCGGATTTCCCTAATTCGGTAGTTCGCATGAACAGCCCCATTTTACCCAAACCGATCGGCACGTGGCGCCAGGGATTTCCACCCCCGGAACCGATAGCGACCGGCCTCGCCCGCAGCCTGCTGAATGTCGCCCACCCGATCTACGTCGTCCGCCGCCACGACGGCCTCTGCCTGAGTCAGGAGGGCACGGCGCAGCTCGGCACCCGCCCCCAACCGGTGGGGGAAGACCTGCCGCTTCTGGCCTACGTGCCGCCGCTTCCCCCCGGCATGCTGGGGGATGCCGGGTTCAAGACCCGGCATGGCCTGCGCTTTGCCTATGTCGTCGGGGAAATGGCCAACGGGATCACATCCGTGGAGATGGTGCGCGCGGCGGGTCAGGCCGGCATGATCGGGTTTTTCGGCGCCGCCGGGCTGTTGCCCGCAGAGGTGGAAGCCGCCGTCGCCCGCCTGCAGGAAAAGACCCCGGCCGTGCCGTTCGGCATCAACCTGATCCACAGCCCCGGCAACCTCGAACTGGAGGCCGCACTGGTGGACCTCTTCCTGCGCCGACAGGTGAGACTGGTCAGCGCTTCGGCCTTCGTCGATCTGAGCTGGCCCCTCGTCCACTACCGCGTCAAGGGCATCCACCGCGATGCACGCGGCCGCGTCGTTTGCCCGAACCGTCTGGTCGCAAAGGCATCGCGGGTCGAAGTGGCACGCAAGTTTTTAGCCCCCCCGCCTGAAAAATTTCTGGCCCGGCTGGTCGATCGCGGAGTGATTACGGCCGAGGAAGCCGCCCTGGCGGCCCTGGTGCCGATGGTGGACGATCTCACCGCGGAGGCGGATTCGGGCGGGCACACGGACAACCGGCCCGCCATCACCCTGCTGCCGACAATGCGGGCGCTGCGGGATGAAACGGCGGCCGCGCACGGTTTTGCCGAGCCG
>JBGSTS010000109.1:0-2649 GCA_041736435.1 Desulfobacterales bacterium
GCGGGTCTGCGGGCCAGGGCCGGCGGCGCCCACGGGCGCGGCATACCCTGCAGCTCTTTGGCGGCCTTGGCGGCATAGGGGCTGTCCGCGTGTTCCTTGACGATCTTCTCGAAGTTTTCTTGGGCGGCCTTGAGGTCCGAGTTGAACTTGAGCCCCTTGTGAAGGTCGTAATAGAGCATCCCCTCCATATAGAGGCTCGCGGCGACCCACTCCCCGGCGGGGTTTTCGAGGTAGACGTTGCGGGAGCGCCCGATGCACAGCATCCACTCGCGGCGGTTGGCTTCGGTCGGCTTGCCGCGGCGCACCTGTTTGAAACAGGCCTCGGCGCTCTGGTAGCCCTGTTTCGCCGCCCGTGCCGCCGCATCGGTTTTTTGGGCCGCTGCCGGCGGTTGCTTGGGGGCGGGAACGGCGGCTTCGGCTTTCTCCTGGGCGGGCGCCCTGACCGTTTTTTCCTCTGTCGTCGGTGGGGCTTTCATTTTCGTGAGTTCGGCCGCGGCCCGCTCCCGGTAGGCGCTGTCCGGAAACCGCCTCTGGACCTGATCGAAGAACTCGACGGCCTTTTTCTCGTCGGCGGGGCTGCGTGAGAACTTGGCCAGGTCGCGGTAGAGCACCCCGGTCTGAAACAGACTGGCCGGCGCCCACGGCCCGCGCTCGTCCCGCCGGTAGGCTGCCTGGAAACGATCGATGCAGCGCTCCCAGTTGTGACGCAACTTGAGCGCGGCCGGGTCCTTGCGCAACGCACGCGCGCAGCCGTCGGCCTCGAAAAACGCGCTGCTCACATCAGCGGCATGGGCCGTATCGCACGGAGGCAAACCACCGGCGCAGATAAGGCTGAGCAGAAACCAGCAGACGAGATGTGCGCGTGCTCGCAGCATGAGGCCAATTCTTCAATGGTGCCCCTGCAGGGGGCATGGAGGATTCACGAATCGTTTATGTTTGACTTTATCTCAAATTCCCTTGAATTTCCAGGCGAATCGACGGTTTTTCTCGTTCCGTCGGCCGGGTCGGGCGTACGGCCCCCGGCCAGCGCCTGCATCCGGCTCAGCAGGTTCATGGCCTCGAGCGGTGTCAGCGTTTCGAGGTCGAGTGCCCGCAGCTGCTCCAGTACCCTGGAGTCGGATTTTCGGAACAGGTCCAGCTGCGTCGGCACCGGTTTTGCACGCCGTGCGGCCGGGGCTGAAACCGGCGCGCCGTGCTCACCGCTCTCGATACCGAAGAGGATCTTCTTGGCCCGTTGAATCACTGCCGGCGGGACTCCGGCCAGACGGGCCACCTGGATCCCGTAGCTGCGGTTGGTGCCGCCCGGTACGAGCTTGTGTAAAAAGATGATCTCATCGTTCCACTCTTTGACCGCGATGTTGAAGTTTTTCACCCGCGGCTTGCGGTCGGCCAGATCCGTGAGCTCGTGGTAGTGCGTAGCGAAGAGGGTCTTGACACCGGAGCCGTTCAGGTCGTGCAGGTACTCGGCCACGGCCCAGGCGATGCTCAAACCGTCGAAGGTGCTGGTGCCGCGTCCGATTTCATCGAGGATGACCAAGCTGCGGGCCGTGGCGTGGTTCAGGATGTTGGCGGTTTCCTGCATCTCGACCATGAAGGTGCTCTGGCCCTGGGAGAGGTTGTCGAGCGCGCCGACCCGGGTGAAAATCCGATCGATAATGCCGAGGGCGGCCTTGCGCGCCGGAACAAACCCGCCCATCTGGGCCATGATGACCAACAGGGCCGCCTGCCGCAGCACAGTGGATTTGCCGGCCATGTTCGGCCCGGTGATGATCAGCACCTGGTTGGCCGTATCGTCCATCTCAATGGAGTTGGGAACGAAGCGCTCCCCGCCGATCATCTTTTCCACCACCGGGTGGCGGCCGTCCTCGATACGAATGCGGCCCTCTTCGAGAATCTCCGGCCGGCAGTAGTGGTTCTGATCGGCCGCCTCGGCCAGGTTCAACAGGCAGTCCATCTCCGCCAGGAACCGCGCCGCCGCCTGCACCTGCGGGTAGCGCTCGGCCGCCGCCGCGCGAACCTCTTGAAACAATCGATACTCCAGCTCGGTACGCTGCTGCTCCGCGCCCAGCACCTTGGTTTCGAAGCGCTTGAGCTCATCGGTAATGTAGCGCTCGGCGTTCACCAGGGTCTGCTTGCGCACGTAGTGGGCCGGGGCTGCGTGTGCGCGCGCTTTTGGCACCTCGATGTAGTAGCCGAACACGCGGTTGTAGCTCACCTTGAGGGTGTTGATCCCGGTCGCCTCCCGCTCCTGCTGCTCCAGCCGCGCAAGGGTTCCCCGCGCGTCCCGGCCGATTGTGACCAGCTCGTCCAGTTCGGCGTCGAAGCCCGGCTTGATCAGATGGCCTTCGTGGATCCCCGGGGGTGCATCCTCGCGGATGGAGCGCTCGATCAGCCCGGCAAGCTGATCGAGCGTGTCGGTGGGTCCCGGCGGCTGAAACAGCCCGGCCGAAAGGCCGCCCAGCTCGGCCCAGATGGCCGGCAGCATCTGCAGCGAGCGCTTCAGGCCGACCAGGTCGCGGCCGTTGGCCTGGTTCATGACGGTTTTGCTGCCCACCCGCTCCATGTCCTGAATCGCTTTGAGCTGGTCGCGCAGAGCGCGGCGAACGAGCACCCGTTCGCGCGCCTCGGCCACGGCGGCCTGGCGCAGGA
>JBGSTS010000115.1:0-9406 GCA_041736435.1 Desulfobacterales bacterium
CCGCCAGCACCGCGAGCAGGCCCAGGGCGGTTGCCCAGCGCGGCCAGCGCCGGGGTTTGACTTGAAACACCCGCTCCGAGCAGCGCCGCACAGTGCCCCAGCCGACCTTGGTGCGGTTCTGGATGATCATGGCCAGGATGCACTGGTGGCAGAGGTTGATGATCTTGCGCGGGAAACCGCCCGTGGCCCGGTAAATGGCCAGCAGGGCCGGCAGGGTGAACAGGTCCAGGTTCTGCTTCGAGGTGCTGGACTTCTCCAGCCGGAAGCGGATCATCATGCGGGTGTCGCTGAAGCTCAGCGGTTTAAGGTGGTGGCGCAGGGTGATCCGGTCAGCGAAGTTGGGATGGCTGTTAATGACGGCTTCGAACTCCGTCTGGGCGAAGATGACGATCTGCAGCAGCTTGTACTCGTTGGTCTCGTAGTTCAGGAACTCGCGCAGGATTTCCAGGCAGAAGTCCGGTATCTTCTGGCCCTCGTCGATGATGAGCACGGTGATTTTCTTCTGGTCGACGCCTTTGCGGAAGAGGCTGTTCTTGATGAACTCCTTGACCTGCCAGTCGGAGGCCTCCTCCGGCGGCCGTTTGCCGGAGAGCAGCCGGGCCACGGTGGCCAGGAAATCCGGGCCGTCCTTGAACACCGGGTCGAGGATCAGGTGGGTTTCGACCTCCTTGCGCTGGGCGAAACGCCGGATGATCTGGCGGCACAAGGTGGTTTTGCCGGTGCCGACGTCGCCGATGATGACGTTCAGCCCCCGGCGCAGATGCAGCGACAGCTCCAGCTTCTGGAGGCAGTCCAGGTGCTGGCGGGAGTGGTAGAAATACTCCGGGTCCGGGGAGTTGGAAAACGGCTCCCGGTCCAGGCTGAGGATGCTGAAGTAATCCATTGAAAGTGCCTGAAATAAGAAATGCCTAAAATGCCCTACAATGCCTAAAATGCCTAAACTTCATGAAGGAGCAAGTGTCGGAACAGCCTTGGAGAAGTCGTTGATTCTGCGGCTGAAGTTCTTTTTCAATTTTAGGCAATATAGCGCAATTTAGGCAATATAGGCATTCTCTTTTGTAGGCATTCTGTCTTTTCATCCTCCCGCGGCGCCCGACGCTTGGGGCTTCAGGATGGTCGGGGTGATGAAGATCAGCAGGTCCTCTTTCTCGCTGCGCTTGGCCTCGGTCTTGAAGAGCCAGCCCAGGATGGGCACGTTGAGCAGCCCCGGGGTGCCGGTGCGGCCATCCGAGGAGGTTTCCTTGTTCAAGCCGCCGATGACGAGCGTCTGCCCGTCGAACTGGATGACGTTGGTCTCGGCGTTCTTGGTAACGATGGTCGGGTTGCCCAGCACGGATTGGGAAAAATCGACTTCGTCCTTCTTTACCGATACGCCGAGTTTAATGGTCTGCGAGTCGATTACGTGCGGGGTGACCTTCAGGCTAAGGACCGCTTTCTTGTACTCGATGTTCACCTCGCCGTCTTCCACGGTCTGAAACGGGATGTCCCGCCCGCTTTCGATCAGGGCCAGCTGGTTGTCCAGGGTGGTGATCGAGGGGCTGGAGAGGATGTTCAGCTTGCCCTCATCCTGCAGGGCGGTGAGCTGGGCCGCCAGCAGGGCCTTGCCCACGTTTTGGTAGATGAAGCCTAAGCTGGTGGCGCTGGCGGCCGCGAGCGGCAGGTTGACCACGTTGCCGGCGGTGGGGTTGACGCCGGTGTTGACATCCTGCCCCGATCCCAGCGCGCTGTTGTCCCGGCCGGTCAGATACGAGCGCTTGTCGCCGCCGGAGACTTGGAGCGCACCGCCCCACTGCACGCCGAGCTCACGGGCCACGTCCCGGTTGGCCTCGACGATAAAGGCCTCGATCAGCACCTGGGGCGTGGGCTTGTCGAGCTTCTCGAGCACCGACAGGATGGTGTTGATATCCCGCGGGACGGCGTTGACGATGAGCGCGTTGGAGTGCTGGTCGACCATGATCGAGCCCACCGGCTTGCCCGCCTTGTCCGCCGAGAGGAAGTTCTTCATGTTTTCCTGCAGCTTCTCGGCCGAGCCGAACTTGACCGGCACGATGCGGGTCGTGGTGGGCTCGGAGATCTGCAGCTCCCGGCGGCGGGACTCTTTGCGCAGCTCCTCCTCGAGGTCGTCCGCGGTCATGATGCGCACGATGTCCCCCTGCCAGGCGTAGGAGAGGTTGTGGGTGCGCAGGATGCTCAGGAACACCTGGTCCCAGGGGGCCTGGGTGATGTTGATGTTGGCCCGGCCGGTGACCTTGTTGTTGAGGATGATGTTCACCTCCGCGGCCCGGGCCAGCGCGCGCAGCAGCACCGCCACATCGACGTTGCTCATGGTCATGCTGATCCGCTTGATGGGCAGCGGGCGCTCTTTCTCGACCACGATTCTATCTTCGGGCGGTTTGACCGCGGGCGCCTTGACCAGGTCCGCCGGGGCGGACGTCGGCCCGGGCGATTGCCCGCGGGACTCCTGGGCCTTTGCCCGCCACTTGTCCATGAACGGGTCGGCGGTGTCCAACGGTTTGTTTGCGGAGCAGCTGCTCAGCAGAAGCAGGCAGACTGCACCTGCGCCGGCAACCTTCACCCAATGCGTCATCGTCCTCATAGCCGGGCCATCCTATTCGCTTTCCTGCAGTGGAAGCACGATCGGTGTGGCTCCCCACTGGGCGGAGGTGATCATCACCCGGGTGGGAAGAATGGATTTAATGGTAAACCCGCCTGGGTCCAACTTGTCGCCGGCCTCGTATTCCATGCCGTTGATGATGGCCAACCGCTTGCTGCCGACCTCGAGGAACCCGCTGTAGACCAGGTTGGGCAGCGGCCGGTCGGGTTTCTTCTGCGATTCGGCCTTGAGCTCCGGCGCCTGGGCTTTCGGGATCTCCACGAAGGGGTTCTGCTTCCAGTCCGCCTCAGCCTTCTGGATAACCGTGGCGCTGGCCTCGGCGCTGAGGTTGCGGGTGGCGTCGGCCACCTTGGAAATGAAGACCGTCAATCCTTCCGCACCCTGGGACTGCAGCAGCGGCGCCGTCTTGGTTCGCGGGAGCAAAAGCTCAATTGCCCCGTACCCCAGCGAGAGCACGGCCAGCCCGACAATGATCTTTTCGCGATTAGTCATTCTTATTCTCTTGCCAGCCAGAGCTTGAGCGTCATCTCTTCGGTGCCGCCCTCGGCTGCGCGAATTTCGATCTCCTCGATGGCTTCTAAAAAGGGCAGCCCGCCCAGGCCGAGCAAAAAGCCGCGCAGGTCCAGAAACCGGCCGGCCGCCGCTATCCGCATGCTAAACCGGTTCGATGCGTCCGCGAGGGTGTTGACGTCGGGGGTGATCTCGCGCACGGCCAATTTATGGGAGGCCGCTATCTCCATGAGCTGCCGGGGCACCTCGGAAATCGCTTCGCGAGAGAGCCTGGTTTTGCCTGGCTGCGGCAGTGTCGATGCGGCCGGTGTTTTGGCCTTGGCGAACAAGGTGTTGAAGATGGGCGCGAGCACACGCTGCTCTTCGATGCGCGACATCAGCCCGGCAATCTCACGGTCGATTTCCTCGGAGAGCCGCTGCGACGGAAGGATGACGAGCAGGACAAACGCCAGAATGCCGGCGCCGCAAAGCACGAAAAGGATCACGCTCTGAGAGGGCATGCGCGGGGAGAGGTTGCCGGTCCTCATCGGTCACACCAGTTCCATCTGGGCGGTGAAACGGATCACCGGCTTGTTGTCGTAAGTCTCAAAGGCCTTGCGGGTGATCGTGGGTTGCTTGAACAGTGGCGAGGCCTTGAGCATCATCAGATAGGACGCCAACTCCGATTCCAGGTTCATGCGCTCGCCGGATATTATGCCGTCCAGTACCAGGAGCTTTTTGGCGGGTTCGGCCTTGGCCTTGGGCGCCGCGGGCTTTTGCACCGCCTTGATTTGGGCGTTGAGGGTGAGCAGCCGAACGTTGGCAGGGGTGATGTTGGCCACCTCCCCCAGCACCCCGACCCCGATGTAGTTGCTGCCGACTCCCTGAAGTCCCTGGTTTTTGGCGCGGATCTGCTCCACCAGCTTGAGGATGAGGTTGCGGTCCACCCGCACCTGGAAAGCACCCAGCTGGGTCTGGAGCGCGTGCTTTTGGATCTCCTTCTCCCGGATCTGCTGCTCCTGCCAGAAGGCTACCGCCCCGACCAGCAGCGCCACCAGCGCAAACACCGCAGCGATGCTGCGGTTGATGCGCCGGCTGTTGTCGACCGCCGTCTTGTCTTTATGGGTGAACAGGAAATTCGGGGTGGTGGCGTTGGACGCCATGGCCATCCCCATGGCCGGGGCGAAGGCGCTTTGCTCCGGCACCGACTCCGGCAGCGGCTTGAGCGCAACCAGCTCGGTACCGCCGACAAAGGGGTTGATGACTTCGATGGGCAGCCCCAGCTCGTCGCCGATGTAGTCTATAATCCGGGGGTGCGGCCGCACCCCGCTCGAGACGTATATTTTTTCCACGCGGGCGTTGTCGAAATTCAGGGCAAAGTGGCGAATCGTCCGCTCGACCTGCCGCACCATACGCTCCAGGGCCGGGCGGATCATCTGAAAAACGCGCTCTTCGCGAACCGCCAGCTGTTTGTCCTCTTCCGCCGCGGCGGGCGCCGCGCCGTGGATGGGGCCGAAGAAAAGCCCCCGGGAGACGTCCAGCTCCTGCTTCAACCGTTCTTTGATGGCGCGGATGCGGTTCGGGTCGGAGGTGGGGGACTTGGCCAGGGAGAGTTCGAGCCAGTTCTCCTCGATCTCTTTCTGCAGGGCATCGGTCATGGTGCGCATGCCCGCTTTGATGCCGCGCGAGAGCACCAGGCTGTCCTCGGCGAAGATGTCGATGCGCGACCACTCCCGGCCGATGTAGAGGCAGGAAACGGCCGCACCGTAGGAGCGCACGCGCCCGGTGCGCAGTAGGGTCTGGACGGCGAACGGCACGATGGATATGCCTTTCAGCGCAAACCCCGCCAGGGCAAAAAGGTTTTTCAGGTCCTCGACCTCCTGGCGCGGAGCGATGAACGCCATTACCGAAAGCTTGCGGACCCCGCCCTCCTCGGCTTCCCCGAGCACCTCGAAGTCGAAAATCGTCTCATTGTCCTTGAAGGCCGACGCCCGCTGGTAGCTCCAGAAGACCGAGTTGGCGATCTGCTTCTGGGGTACTTTGGGGATTTTGATGTGGCGGGTTTCCACCCGCGCCGAGGATATCGTGGCCCAGAGCTGGACGTTGCGGTGCGGCCCGCAGAAATCCAGCAGGGCCGAGCGGATGAACCGGGAAAAGTCGGGGTGGTCCCTGGAAATCTGGGGATTGAGCTCGATGCGCGCGTAGTCGAGCAACTCGGGCTCGTTCTCCGCGGACCGGTTCAACATGACCAGTTTGAGGTCATCGTGGCCCAGGTCCACGCCCACGGAGACGGCTTTTCGCGAGAGCGAGACAGAATCGCTCAAAAAATTTTTGAAGCGGCTGCCCGCCGAAGGCGGAGGCCCGAACATGGACTCCTTGCCCCCTGCCGGGCTTTCATCGCGAATGATCTCCAGCAGCCTCTCGGTCGAAGACAGCTCGTCCTGTTTAGCCAACCCCGCGCTCCTGTGAGAGTGCCAACCCGAACATTTCGTGAGTGGTTTAACCTAAATAATAACCATATCAATTAATTCACAAAATAACCTTGAAGTCAAGAGAATAGAATGGAAGGAAGAATGCCTATATTGCCTATAATGCCTAAAATTTAAAACGGGGCACGGCGCACGGCGCACAACTCACGGTTTAAGCAAGAAAATAATACGAGAACTTCATTTTTTTGCCGCGGACACACGCGAACCGACGCAGACGGCAGCCGAATGCAGGCGCATTCTGCTGCGAAAGCTTTTCAGCCCCGCGACCTGCGGGGCTGAAATTTGCAATCGCTGCGCAATGGAAGACATTTCCGTTAGCAACCGTGAACGCTGCTTGTGACTCTGAGCTTACCTGCCTGAAGGCATAGCGTTTTTGACCGGCCAGGTCGGCCGGGCAATAGGTCTGCGTTCGTCGGCGTCCGTCTGCGGCTAAAACATTTTTTGCCCTGCACCCTGCGCCTTGCACCGTGCACCGTTTTCTTTAAACTAGCCACTACAGGCATTTGATCCTCTTGGGGGTTGCCATTTTTCCCGATATTGGGTAAAATAGGTTATAGTGATAGGATCTAACCTTTTTTCAACAACCTTATGTGGTCTTGACCACATATAGGGAAAGCCGGTGTGACCATGGAGAGCGAGTTGATTGGGGCCAGCAAAAATATGACCCGCATCCGCCAGCTGATCGATCAGGTGGCGGACACCGGGCTCAACACCGTCGTCTACGGTGAAACCGGCGTCGGCAAGGAGCTGGTGGTCCAGAACCTTTTCCTGAAATCAAACCGCAACGGCAAGCCTTTTGTCAAGGTCAACTGCGCCGCGCTGCCCGACACCCTGCTCGAAAGCGAGATGTTCGGCTATGAGCCCGGGGCTTTTACCGGCGCCGACCGCCGCCGGCGGGGCAAGTTCGAACAGGCCAGCGCCGGGGTGCTTTTTCTGGACGAGATCGGCGACATGTCGCTGCCGCTGCAATCCAAGCTGCTGCACGTGCTGCAGGGAGGCGATTTTACCCCCCTGGGTTCGGAAAAGTCGGTGCAGACCAATGCCTGGGTGATTGCGGCCACCAATCATGATCTCGAGCAGGACCTCTATGCCGGCAAGTTCCGCGAGGACCTTTACTACCGCCTGAGCGCCATCAAGATTTTCATCGAACCCCTTCGCAACCGGCCCGAAGACATCCCCCTGCTGATCAACCACTATATCGGGAAGTTCAAGGCCCAGTTCAGCAATCGGGAGATGCTCGTTCCTGCGGCGCGGACCGTCCAGCGGCTGTGTGCCCACAAATGGCCCGGCAACGTGCGCGAGCTGCAGAACGTCCTAAAGCGGATCATGATCCTGGGCGACGGCGAGGAGAACATTGACGGGCTGCTCTCATCCGCCCCGGCGCCGGCCGACGCGCGTGCTGCCGCGGCAGCCCAAAATGCCCAACCGGTCAGCTTCCTGGCGAGTCACGGGATCAACGACCTCTCCGCCCTATCCCTGAAAAAGGTGCGCAAGGAGGCCATGGACCGCGTGGAAAAGGAGGTCATCGCCTTCGTTCTCAACAAGACCGGCTGGAACCGCAGCAAGGCCACCAAGATCCTCAAGATCAGCTACAAGACCTTGCTCTACAAGATCAAGGACCTGGGGATCGAGCCGCCGCCGGATACAATGCTGTGAGCCCGTTGAGTCTTCCAAGTCCATCGAGCCGGTCTTAGTCCATTGGGCCCATTGGGTTCCTTGAGGCAGGAACTCTTTTCCTTCAAAAACGGGACTTTTCTTCACAGGCGGGCACCGGGGAAGCTTGGCCGGTGAGGGGCTTTCCGGTCGGTATTAATTTTAACATTCTGAAATTTATATTTAATTTGTAAAATGCTTTTTTGGTGCGCACCGTTGAGACGCATGGCATACATTATGCTTCGCCTTATGCAACACTACCTAGTGTCCAACCAGAAATGGTGGATTCCGGTTCAGGCCAAGGCCGCAGCGATTTCGCAACCGGAGGCGTAGTGAGTCTACGCCGAGGATTGCGAAGAGCGAGAACGCCGGCATGGGCCCAAAGACGCAGTTTATGGATGGACACTCCTTAAGAGGAATGAGGTCTCGATTGCCTGAACTATCGCACCCTGAACCCTGAAACTTTAAACCCTTTACCCCTATCAACTTTGGCCCGTGAGCAAAAAACGTGAACCGCAAATGCTATCGAGTACCGACAACGGCGATCGCCGCAGCGGTGTCGAGCGCCGGAAGTTTTCCTACACGCTGCATCTTCCCGAGCGTCGCAACGGCGGCGACCGCCGCGCATTCGAGAATCACCCAAAAACCTCCTCTGAAAAGCAGGTTGACGAGCCGCTGACGCTATAGCCTTATCGGCACATTTCCCGTTGTTGACAAATCCGTTGGCACCCGTGCCACTTCCATCCGCGTGCAACCCCGGACTTGAAACCAAAACAAGGGGCTGGTATTTGTGGTCTAAGCCCAAGAATTTCAATCAACCCAACAAACCCGACAACCACCCCCGGCGCCATGACACTTAAGGCCACCAGCCAGCCCAAGCCCAAGATCCGGGTCCGTCTCTGGGACCAGATGGTGCTGGTCGGGCTCGGGCTGGCCCTGTTCTACACCGTTTTTGAGTCGATCCTGTTCATTTTCCTGCAGGTGGACGTCGACGTCATGCAGCGGCTTTTCGGGCCCGGCATGAGCGCCATCTACGGCCGGGTGACCATCCTATGCCTGTTCGTCATTTTCGGTGCGCACGCCCAATACACCATCAACCAGCGCAAACAGGCCGAAACCGCATTGCGGGAGAGCGAGGAGCGGTTTCGCCTCATCGTCGAAAACGCCCCTGTCGGCTACTTCGAACTCGACCTGGAGGGTGGGTTTACCTTTTTCAACGAAGCCGCCCTCGGCATTCTCGGCCTGGCCCCGGACGAGATGGCGGGCAGAAACCAACTGGAGTTTGTCGATCCAGCCAGCCGCGAAAAGCTCGAGGCCGCCTTCGAGCAGGTGCTGGCCACCGGCAGCACGGAGCGCTCGACCGAGTGGCTGCTGGTCCGCAAAGACGGGGCCAAACGCTTTGCGGAGTCTTCCGTATCGGTTTTGCGGGACCGGCGCGGCCGGCCGGCGGGCTTCAGCGTGTTTCTGCGCGACCTCACCGAGCGCCTGCGCTCGGAGGCGCTGATGCGGGCCAAGCTATCGGCCGAGGCCGCCAGCCGCAGCAAGGGCGAGTTCCTGGCGAGCATGAGCCACGAAATTCGCACTCCGCTCAACGCCGTCATCGGATTGGTGGACCTGATGCTCACCTCCGAGCTGCGGCCCGACCAGCGCGAGGACCTGGACGTCGTGCGCTCGTCAGCCTACGCGCTTCTGTCCATCATCAATAATGTCCTGGATTTTTCCAAGATCGAAGCCGGACGGCTCGAGCTGGAGCGGACGGCGTTTAGCCTTGAGCAGTTCCTGGACGAATCCCTCAAGATCATGGCCATGAAGGCGCACTCGAAGGGGGTGGAGCTGGCCTGCCGCCTGGCGCCCGATCTCCCCGACCGGTTGGTCGGAGACATGACCCGCTTCCGGCAGGTGCTGCTCAACCTGGTGGACAACGCCATCAAGTTCACGGCCAAGGGCGAGGTCATTGTCTCCGTTCGGCTGAGGGCGCAAACCGACGAGCAGGTCGTGCTCCAGTTCATGGTGTCGGACACCGGGATCGGCATCGCCCCGGAGCAGCAGCGCCGGATCTTCGAGGCCTACGACCAGGGCGACCCGTCGGTGTCGCGGCGCTACGGGGGGACGGGGCTGGGCCTGGCCGTCTCCGCCCAGCTGGTGAAGCTGATGGGGGGGC
>JBGSTS010000137.1:0-6479 GCA_041736435.1 Desulfobacterales bacterium
ACCTGGGGCCCCGACACCGGGATCCCCGCAGGCCGGGGCCACATGGCCGAAACGGAATCGGCGGCGGTGCTACAACACGGTGTGGCGCTGGGCATCGAGACCTTCCGCGACTTCCGCCGCACCCTGGCGCTCGGGCCGGACCAACCCGAAAAGCTCATCTGCCACCAGGTCGGGTCCACCCACCAGCGCACCATCCTGGAGGCCATCGGAATGCCCCCGGAGCGCGACTTCACCACGTTCCGCCACCTTGGCAACATCGGCACGGTCTCGCTGCCGATCACGGCCGCCATCGCCGAAGAGCGCGGCTTCCTCACGCCGGGGGACTCGGTGGGTCTGCTGGGCATCGGCAGCGGGCTGAACTGCCTGATGCTGGGCGTCACGTGGTGAGCATCGATCTCGCCCCCTTCCGCCGCCTCTACCCGTTCACCTCCCGGTTCGTGGAGGTCAACGGGCACCGCATGCACTATGTGGACGAGGGCGCGGGCGAACCCGTGGTCATGCTGCACGGCAACCCCACCTGGTCGTTTTATTTTCGCGAGCTGATCAAGGCCGTTTCGAAAAACCGCCGCGCCGTCGCCCCGGATCACATCGGCTGCGGCCTGTCCGACATGCCCGCGCCCGGCGACTACCCCTTCCGGCTGATCGACCGCATCGACGACATCGATCGGCTTCTGGAACAAATCGGCGTCCGGGAGAGGATCACCCTCGTTCTGCACGACTGGGGGGGGATGATCGGCGCCGCCTATGCCCTGCGGCACCCCGGACGCATCGCGCGGCTCATCGTCCTGAACACGGCCGCCTTCTGCAAGCCGGCTTCAAAGCCGCTGCCCCCGGTGCTCGCGTTCATCCGCAAGACCGCCTTCATCAGCGGCCCCGCGATCCTGCGTTTCAACCTCTTTGCCCGCGGAGCAATCCTCAGGGCCTCGGTCAAACGCCTGCCGCCCGCGGTGCGCCGGGGGCTGCTGGCACCGACCCTCCCCCGCGCCGGCCGCACGGCCACTCTGAAATTCGTGCAGGACATCCCCCTCACGGAGCGAGACCCCAGTTATCCCATCGTGCGCCGCGTGGACGCGGACCTGCACACGCTCGCCGGCAAGCCGATGCTGATCTGCTGGGGCGGAAAGGACTTCGTCTTCGACCGCGACTATTTCAGGGAGTGGCGGCACCGCTTCCCCCGGGCCGAAGCCCACCTGTTCCCCAACGCCGGCCACTACGTTCTGGAGGACGTACCGGAGAAGATCACGCCCCTGGTTCTGGATTTCCTGAAACGCCACCCCCTATCCTGATTGAAAACAACAGCGGATTGGTGTAGGTTTCGGCTGCCCATGGACGACACGACCCGCCACCGCACCGATGTCATCAACGTGGCCGACTACCTGGCGCAGGCCGCCCGCACACGGCCCATGCGACGCGCCGTGGTGTGCCCGGCCGGCCGGGACCGATACGGCCGGACGGCCTACGCCCACCTCACTTTCCAGCAGCTTGACCGCGAGTCCGACACCGTGGCCCACGGGCTGAAGGAATCCGGCCTCGCCCGGGGTACACGCACGATTCTGATGGTGCGCCCGAGCATCGAGTTTTTTGTGGTCGTCTTCGCCCTGTTCAAGCTGGGCGCTGTCCCGGTCGTCGTCGACCCGGGCATGGGCATCCGCCGCCTGCTGGCCTGCTATCGATCCACGCGGCCCCAGGCCTTTATCGGCATCCCGCTGGCCCATGCGGTGCGGGTGCTTTTCCGGAAGCACTTCCGGTCCGTGCGCACCCGGATCACGGTGGGACGCCGCTGGTTCTGGGCCGGCCCCACGCTCCGGCAGCTGCGCTCCCGCACCCTGCCGCCCTTCGAACCGGCCCGCACCCGATCCGACGAGCCGGCCGCGATCCTGTTCACCACCGGTTGCACCGGCCCGGCCAAGGGCGCTATCTACACCCACGGCAACTTCGACGCCCAGCTCAAACAGATCCGCCGCCATCTCGCCTTCGACGCTGACGAGATCGACCTGTCCACCTTCCCACTGTTTGCGCTTTTCTACCCCGCGCTGGGAGTGACGGCGGTCATCCCGGAGATGGACCCCACCCGGCCCGCCCGGGCCAACCCGAAACGGATCGTCGAGGCCGTCGAGAACCAGGGCGTCACCAACCTGTTCGCCTCCCCCGCCCTGCTCCAACGGCTCGGAGCTTACGGCCGCGGCAAGGGGCTGCGCCTGCCCTCCCTCAAGCGCGTCATTTGCGCCGGAGCACCGGTCCCGCCCCGCACGCTCGAGCTCTTCTCCGGGCTGCTGTCGGAGGATGCCCGGATCGAGACCCCGTACGGCGCCACCGAGGCCGTGCCCATCACCTCGATTGCCGCCGACGAAATCCTGTCCGAAACCCGGCAGCTCACCGACCAGGGGTTCGGCATCTGCGTCGGCCGCCCGATCAACGATATCCCCGTGCGCATCATTGCCGTCAGCGACGAGCCGATCCGGCGCTGGTCGGAGGATCTGGTGCTGCCCCAGGGGGAGATCGGCGAGATCGCCGTCCGGGGCGGGCTCGTCAGCCGGCAGTATTTCGAAAACGCCTCGGCCGACCGCCTGGCAAAAATACCGGACAACGGGGATGTCTGGCACCGCATGGGGGATTTGGGCTGGATCGACCGCAAGGGCCGCATCTGGTTCTGCGGGCGCAAGAGCCACCGGGTGATCACCCCCGGCGGGACCCTCTACACCATTCCCTGCGAAAGCATCTTCAACCGCCACCCCGCAGTGTTCCGCAGCGCCCTGGTCGGGGTCGGCCCCCCGCCGCAGCAAGTGCCGGTGATCTGCATCGAGCTTGCAGCGGAACAGCGCCGCCGCAGCCGCAGGAGACTCAAAGCCGAAATGCTGGAGCTGGCGCAGGGGCAGGAGCTCACGCGCAGCATCCGGGTCGTGCTCTTCCGCAGATCGTTTCCGGTGGACATACGCCACAACGCCAAAATTTTCCGCGAGCAGCTGGCGGACTGGGCCGGAAAGAAGATCGGGCCGGCCGATCTTCGCCGCTTGCGGAAAACGGAGCGTCTCGATGACGAGCCCGCCCCACAGCCCTGAAACGGTCCTCGTGACGGGCGGCGGGGGCTTCCTCGGCTCGGCCGTCGCCCGCCGGCTGGCCGCCCGCGGCGATCGGGTGATCAGCTTCTCGCGCGGCGAGCATCCGGTCCTGGCCCGTTTAGGCGTCAAGCACATCCGGGGGGACATCGCCGATAGCGGCACCCTCGAACGTGCCTTCCGCGGAGTTGAGGTGGTCCACCACACCGCCGCGAAACCCCCGCCCTGGGGGCCGCTCAGCGACTATCGGCGCACCAACGTCACCGGCACCGCACAGGTGATCGCGGCCTGCCGCCGCTGCGGGGTGAAGCGGCTGATCCACACCAGTACCCCCAGCGTCGTCTTCAACGGCCGCGACCTCGAGGGCGTCGATGAGTCCGCCCCCTACCCGTCGCGCTGGCACTCGCCCTATGCCGAAACCAAGGCCATCGCCGAGCAGCAGGTCATCCAAGCCGCTGCCGCCGGGCTCCCGGCCATCGTGCTGAGGCCCCATGAGATCTGGGGTCCGGAAGACCCGCATTTCGTGCCGCGCATCCTGGCGCGCGCCCACCGCCTCCGGCGCATCGGCGACGGGAAGAACCTCGTCGACACCACCTACATCGACAACGCCGCGGCAGCGCAGCTGCTAGCCGCCGACCGCCTCAGGGAAACCCCCGGCCTGTCCGGCCGGGTCTATTTCATCAGCCAGGGGGAGCCGGTCCCGGCCTGGGATATGATCGACGCCATCCTCAAGGCGGCCGGCCGGGGTCCCGTGAAGGGCCGTATCTCCCACCGGAGCGCATGGCTAGTGGGCTGGGCCTGCGAGAAGGTTTACAGCGGCTTGCGCCTGGCGGGCGAACCCCCGCTGACCCGTTTCGTGGCCGACGCCCTCGCCCGGACTCACTGGTTCGACATCGGCGCCGCCCGCCGCGATCTGGGCTACACACCGGCCGTCTCGACGACCGAAGGCCTGCACCGGCTCGAGGCCTGGATGACATCACACGGAAAGGATCCGACATGAAGTTGACGGACATCGCTCCCTTGGAGCGTTGGATCGAACTCGAGGAGGAGATCCACACCCGCACCGGCATGGATGCCAATGTCTTCGACATTCGGGGATATCGCATCACACCGGTCAAAAACTGGGCCAACCGGCTCTGCCCGGCCATCAAGGACACCGACAAGGGCCAAAGCTTCATCTGCGCGACGGCCCACATGAACATCGCGGCCCAGGCCATGCATGCCGGTGCGCCGGTGGTCGAGGAGTGCGACGCCGGCATGATCAAGCTCGTCGTGCCGATCCGGCTGAACGGTGAGTTTTTCGGTGCGGTCGGCGCCTGCGGGATGAAGTTCGAGGAGGGCGAGATCGATGCGTTCCTGGTCAACAAAATGACCGACATCCCCGAGGACACCGTCGAAACCCTTGCCGCCACCGTCCCGTCCATCACCCGGGAAACCACCGAAGCGCTCGGGCGCCGTATTGCCGAAACGGTGGCGAGGATCATCGCGGAGACCGACAGAAGGTCAGGCTGAACGCCGCAGCGGCCCCGGCGTCGTCACCCGGCCGCAGCGGCAGCAGGGAATCTTCGATGCCCTGGCGGGAAGACATGAGCGCACCCTGGAGACCGGCCCTTTCTGCCTGCGCGAGGGGGTTGTCGACCCGCAGGGATGGATGGCCCGGCTGGAGGCCGAAACTGAACACGCCGGCGCGGAGGGCTACAGCGGCCTGCGGGTTTCCGTTGAAATGAGTGGGGCGCTGAAAGGGCACACCGGGTCTGAACGGCGGATCGACGTCGAGGCGAAGCTCAACGCCTTTTTACCGGGCAGCGGATGTCTGGCCCTCTGCCAGTACGACCGGCGCCGGTTCGATGCGCAGATGCGGATCGAAGACAACGGCAAAGGCTTCGACGTCGAAAAACGGTCGATGCGCGATCCCGGCTACGAAGCCCTGACCGTGCGCGAGCAGGAGATCCTGGCGCTCCTCGCGGAGGGGCAAACATTGAAAACGGTCGGCGAACGGCTGTTCATCAGCCCCAAAACCGTCGAGAACCACCGCACCCGCATCATGCGCAAACTGGGGGTTCACAGCACCTTCGAGTTGATCCGCTACGCCGCCAAGATCGGCATCATTGATATCGACCGCTGGAAGGAGTGAGCCCCCCCTTCCGGCAGGCGAGAGGCCGATCGTGCGGCGTCAGGCGATGGGGATGTCGGTGACCGTGATATCGCGTTTGAAGACCGAGATCTCCCGCGCATAGGCCTTGCCCGGCGCGTTGTCCGCCGCCAGGACAAACCTCACCCCGCCCTTGTCTTGCCACATCTCGGAAACGTGCCGGTGCCCGAAGAGCATTACATCGAGCCGCCCATAGACAACCGGCCAGAGCTCGCGCGCATCCTTCAGCTCCATGAACGGGTCGTTGCGCATGAAGGGGTGGTGATGGAAAAGCAGCAGCTTCGTCATGCCCGCGTTGCCGGGATTGCCTAAAATCACATCCAGGGCGCTCAGCTGGCTCTTGCCGATCTCCCCGCAGGCGAAATTGAACGGGGTCTGCGTCTCAAGGTTGGTGTCGATGGCGATGAGCAGGATTTGGTCGTCGGCATCCTTGACCAGGTTTGCGACCGGCTGGGTGCTCCCGGCAAATGTTCCGTTCTGGCCCAGAGGGCCGGCGAGTTTTTCATCGAAGCGCCGCGCCCGCTGCCGCTCGTAGATGAACCCCGCCGCCCCGAAATCGTGGTTGCCCGGGCAGATGACGATGCGGCCGGCAAAACCGGAAAGCGCCTCGAACGCCCGGTCGTATTGCTGCGTATCGCCGTCGTCGGTGATATCGCCGGTCACGATCAGGGAGTGGGCAGGGTACCGCTGCGCAATGAATTTGAGCAGTTTCACGGCATCCTTGTTGTCTTTTTTGCTGCGGTGGAAGTGAAGATCGCTGATGTGAATGAATTTCATGCGCCCTCCTTGTTTAGGAAGCGTCGGCAAGCGGCGTATCGTCACGAAGCGGCGCGGCGGAGGCGATCTCCGCGGCAATCCGGCGCGCGGCCTCGCGCGGATCGGATGCATCCCGGATGGGCCGGCCGATGACGAGATAGTCCGATCCGGCGCGCACCGCCTCGGCCGGCGTGGTGACCCGCTTCTGATCGTCCGTACCGCCGGCCGCCCACAGCGGCCGGATCCCCGGGGTCACGGTGATGAAATCCCGTCCGAACTCGGCCTTGATCATCCCCGCCTCGAGACCCGAGCAGACGACCCCGGCACAGCCGGCACTCTTTGCCATCCGAGCCCGCTGCCGCACCAGGCCGTTCAGATCCTCCGCGAGCTCCGGCCGCAGCCCGGCCGCGGCCAGATCGGAGACGCTTACGCTGGTCAGCACCGTTATGCCTAAAATTCCGACCCGCCCGCCGCTCGCGGCGACGGCGGCTTCGAGCATGCGCGGAGCTTCGCCG
>JBGSTS010000151.1:0-6799 GCA_041736435.1 Desulfobacterales bacterium
CGCCTCTGCCGCCGGTGCAAACCCAGCCGCCATGACGCGGCTCGACCGCTCCCAGATGCTCGTGGGACTCCAGGGGCTCTACGTGGATGCCCAATTCGACACACAGCGATCCGGCTTCGGCGGCGGCGACGGCGGCAATGCCGGAGGGTTCGTGCCCGCCGGCAGCTTCCACTACGTCCACAGCCTCTCCCCGGATTGGAGGTTGGGAGTCAGCGTGGGGTCCTACTTCGGCCTCGGAGTCGACTATGGGGACGACTGGTCGGGCCGCTACTACATCAAGGAAGCGCAACTGCTCACCTTCGGCGTCAACCCGGGGGTCGGCTACCGGATAAACGACTGGCTCTCGGTCGGCGCGGGCGCCACGCTCCTCTATTCCGAATTGCTCCAGAAAGTCGCGATCAACAACGCAGCCGTTCCTGGTCAGGCAGGCGTCGGGGACGGCGAACTAAAGCTCGAGAACGACGACGTCGGCTACGGGTTCAACTTAGGGGTCCTGCTCGAACCTGTGGCGGGCACGCGTTTCGGCCTCACTTATCGATCGGAGGTGGAGCTCGAATTCAAGGACGTTGCAAACTTGCGTGGCCTCGGTCCGCTGTTCCAGGGGGCGCTCAACCTAAGCGGCCTTGCCGGAAGCAAAGTGGACATCGACATGACCGTCCCCAGTGCGGTCATGTTCAGCGCCTACCACCAGATCAACCCGCGCTGGGCGGTCATGGGCAACATCGGCTGGCAGGAGTGGAGCGCTTTCGGAAAGCAGGAGATCAGTCTGCAAGCGACCACCTCGCGCTCCTTCACCAAGGACCTCGACTACGACGACACCTGGCATTTCGCCTTGGGCGCGCAATACGGTTTCGCTCCGGACTGGCTTTGGTCCTTCGGTGCGGCCTACGACACCTCGCCGGTGGATGACGACACGGAGCGCACGCCGGACTTGGCCCTCGACCGGCAGGTCCGGCTCGCCACCGGGCTTCAATACGACTGGAACAGGGATGTGACCGTGGGGGCGGCCTACGAGTACATCGACCTTGGCGACGGGGGCATCGACCGCAACGACGGCCCACTCAAGGGCCCCCTCAAAGGCGACTTCAGCCCCAATGCCATTCATGCGTTCGCGCTCAATCTGATCTGGCGGTTCTGAGGAGGCCGTTTTCCCGACCCCCGCCGGATCAAAACGGGGAGAGATCGGAATTGGTAGCGCCATGCTGAATTGAACACAAGGAGGACATCGAATGAACAAACGAATTCTATCGGTTCTGGCCGTTTTTATGTTGCTCGCTTCCGGCTGCACCACCACCGGCCTGAATTCGGGCGACCCCGACATGCGGCGCCGCAGCATCGATGCCGAAGTCGACAATGCGCTCGCCCGACTCTATGGGCAGGTCCAGGGGTCGGAGCAACTGGTGGGCCGCGCCCGGGGCGTGCTGGTGTTCCCGTCCGTGCTGGAGGCCGGGTTCATCGTCGGCGCCTCGCGCGGCCAGGGCGCGCTGCGCATCGGCGGCAAGACGGAGAGCTACCACGCCACCACGAGCGGATCGTTCGGCCTTCAGGCCGGCGCCCAGTCGACGGCGGTCTTTTTGCTGTTCATGACGGACGAGGCGTTGAAGCGGTTCCAAAACAGCTTGGGCTGGACGGTGGGCGCCGATGCATCGGTGACCCTGCTCTCGGTGGGCGCGAGCGCCCAGGTGACCACGGCCACGGCGCAGCAGCCCGTCATCGGTTACGTGCTTTCCAACCGCGGGCTCATGGCCGGCATCACGCTGGACGGGACGCGCATTACCCGGCTGGACCTCTAACCCCTGTCCGAGCGGTATGGGACCGGCGACGGAATCATGATCGCTCCGGGAATTGCGTTTTTGCTTGTCGCTGCCACGATCGTTAGTTTCAGAGAGTAGAAGAGTGAAAGGGGAGAATTTTATGTCGGGCTCACTTGCAGGTCTATTGGCTATCGCATACGGTGCTGTCTTTGCGCTGTTTGGCTATCCCATTTTCCGTATTTTTCTGCCGATTTACGGAGGAATTATTGGCTACATTTTGGGGGTCACCGTTGTGGCACCCGATTATCCGATTGCAGCACTGGTCATTGCGGTCATCCTTGCGATCTTGTTCGCCAGCGCAGCTTACCTGTACTGGAGTGTAATGATCGGCATTGCCGGAGCGATTCTTGGGTATGGCCTGGTTGCCGTCGTAGTCGGGGCCCTGTGGCCTTCAGCCGTTTATACTCCTTTGCTGGTCGGTCTGGTGGGCGCCTTGGCCGGTTCCTTCGTTTTCATTTACGCCAAGGATGCTATGGTGATGGTGGCCAGCGCACTCAATGGCGCAATGATCGTGGCATGGGGATTACGCACCTGGCTTTATCCCGGTTCGAGGGTTTTGGATTCTTTCACCCTCATTGCATTTGTCCTCGTGGCAATTACAGGCCTTGCGGTGCAACTCAAATTTTTCGGTCAGCAACGGAAATATTCCCAAAAGACCATAAATGAACCGGCGAAGGATATTAAATAAGGCAATCAGTCCGGTTTTGGCGACAGATCGCACAGGTTATTGGCTGCCTGATCGAAGAGATCTCCGGTGCGGTGCCAATAGCGAAACATCGGTTCTTTAAGATACGGAGGGAAGCGGAAGGGGGGAGCAAAATGAGACGACTTGGTTGGGTGGGGCTGGCCGTTTTCGTGCTGCTCGCCTCCGGTTGCAGCTACCCGCTGCGCACGTAGCGTGCGGCCAATGAGCCGTTGGAGCCGGTCCTCTTCGGCCCACCTTACCGATGCGGTGAAGCTTCGGTCATCTTCGGTACGCTGGGAGAGGGTGCGCGCATGAGCGTCGAAGGGGAGCTCTTCGATCTGAAGCCGGTGGTCTCGGCCTCGGGATCGCGTTACCGGGCCGTCGACGGAACGGACACCGGTTTCTGGAGCAAGGGGGAGCGCGCGCTCGTCACCGTGCGCGGCAAGGAGCTCCCGGAGTGCATGGCCGTCCGGGTGCCCGCACTCCCCTTCACTGCCCGCGGCCAGGAGCCCGGCTGGATGATCACGATCGATTTTGAAATCGACGCCGAGGGGCGCCTCGTGCTGCACACCCATCGAGGAGAGTGCATCATCGCCCGGCGGTAAGACCTCTTTTCCAAAGGGAGGGATTCTCCCTCTTTGGCAAAGAGGGGCAGGGGAGATTTTACAAAACGGGTTAATTCAATTTCGAGACCGTTAATAACCCCGGCACCCGGGACGACCCACATTATGAAACAGGCGGCGTTCTTTATTTTCTTCGTTTTGGTGGTGCTCGTGGCATCTCCGGGCTTCGGCCAGGGGGTTCGCGTCGGCCCCGATGACCAGATCGTAGAGAGCACCCTCAGCCTGCCGTATGCGTTCTACAACGAGAATTTCGGCTTTGCGGCGGGATACGTTCACGGCGTGGTCGGCCGCCCTCAGAAGCAGGCCACCCTGCTGGCCACGTTCATCGCAGGGACCAAAGGCTCGGCCATGGGCTTTCTCGTCGGCCGCGACCTCCAAATGCCCCGTGTCGAGCGGCTATTCATGGACCCGATTCTCTCCGTGGGGTACTTCAAGGACGCCGAGGCCTACATCGACGGCAACCCCAACTTCCCCGGCGAGCGCGCCGGCAGCAATGACTCGGACCCTGACAACTACATTGCCGGCGACGGCTGGGACAACTTCTTCCGGCTGAGGTTCAAATACCTGCTGCCGATCGGAGACGGCCGCGACCGGATCATCGCGGCCTACAAGATACGGGACGGACTTTTAGAGTCCGGCGCCACCGGCGGCAATTCCCTGAACCCCCTTGCGGACGGCAGAAGTTATCTCGAGCTGCGCCCCTTCTACCGCTGGCTGCAGATCGACGGGGGAGATCTGGACCAGGACCTCAAAACCAACGGGCTCGACTTTTCAATGTTCTGGGACAACCGTGATTTTTACGCCAACCCCACCCGGGGCTTCGGCGTGCGCGCGCGGTGTTCGAGGGATTTCGGCTGGCTCGACAGCTCCAACTCCTGGACGAACGTCGACGGGGAGCTGGACCTCTACATTCCCTTCCAGTTCGGAAACTGGCTGCGCCAGGGGGTTCTGGCCCTGGACACCTGGACTTCCTATTCGCCGACATGGGATGAACGACCCGACGGGAGCATCGCCAACCGCCCGCCGGCCTACACCGGTTCGACCCTGGGAGGCCTCTGGCGCATGCGCGGCTTTCCCTCACAGCGCTTCAACGACAAAGCCGCCGTCTATTACGCAGCCGAGGTGCGCCTGATCCCGCGCTGGAATCCCTTCGAGCGCTGGGCATGGCTCCAGAAGCACGTCGGCATCCAGTGGCTGCAGTTCGTGCCCTTTGTGGAAATCGGGAGGGTGGCTCCGGAGTATGACCTCTCGACCCTGCACTCGGACATGCAGTGGAATGCCGGCTTGGGCCTGCGGGCCTGGGCCAAGGGGCTCGTGGCCCGCATCGACGCCGCCTATTCCGAGGAGGGCGTCGGCGTACAGATGATGGTCAGCCAGCCGTTCCAGTTCTGACGGGAGAATTCCCCTGCGCTCCGGCCTGTTCGAATCTCATGCCCGGCGATCGATGGGCTCATCGGCCGGCGCGCTGCCGCCGGGTGAACCCACCGCCGGTGGTATGGACTTCAGGATCCGTCCTTCTCGGTCCCTGGGCGCCGACTGCCGTAGATGTGCGCAAACACGAAGGAAAACTCGCAGCCCAAAAAGAAAATTTGACAGGCCACGAAGATCCACAGCATCAAAATCATAACGCTGCCGATCACCCCATAGGACAAGAATTTACTGAAGACCGATACAACGCTGCTGGTTGCGAACTGCTGCAGCCCGACCAGCAACAGCGCCGTCATCAGTGCCCCCAGCCAGACATCCCGCCATCGGGGACGCGCGGTTGGCAGCACTTTGAATAGAACGCACAGAGTGAGGCTCAGGATAAAAATGGAGGAGCCGACCTGAAGCCCCCGGGTCAGCTGCAGTTCGTCCACCTGCCGGATCAAAGCGAAGTTTTCCTGAAAGTGGGTTACCAGTTCGAGGACGGCCCCGATGAAGATATTCGCCACCAGAGAGGTCAGCAAAAGCAGGGCCGTGGCCAGAACCAGCAGGTAGGCAAAAAGCTTATTGACGATGAGGAAGAGCACCATTTTGGGTATCGAACCGGCTTCGGAAAGACGGGCGGGGGATTCCCAGATTTTGTTCACCGACTGCCGGAGAATGGCAAACAGGGTGCTGGCGGTGAAAAACAGCAGGCTGAAGCCCACGATCCCGGCGCCCGTGCTGTTTTCGTTGAGCGCGATGATGGTCCCGACCACCATGTCATGCACGTTGGGCGGCAGGTCCCGCACGATCAGCTCTTGAATGTGGCGGAACGCCTCCGTGTCAGGGCCGATCAGAGCGCCCGCGATGCTGAGGATCACCAGCAGCAGCGGAAAAAGAGAGAAGAGGGCGTAGTAGGAGAGGGCGGCCGCCATGCCGGGGCAGTTGTCGCGGTCCCACTTCAGGCCGGTTTGAATCAGCAGCTGCAGCGGTTTCCACGGCAGGACGGTGGAGCGCAGGTACGGCCAGGCGGTGGTCTGAAGGTATCGTATCATCGGGAGTTGTCGGGTGGGCTATACCGTACCTGTCGTTTTAAGCTGCGAGGCCGGACGGGACGCCGGCAGTCGCGAGCGGTCGGCTTGCATCGGGCCGCTATGTAAGAGCGCCCCGAAGCGGCCGTTTGAACGAGCAGGATAGTAGCAGGGGCGTTCCACAATTTCAACCGGATCCAACGGGAGTCGGCTCAAGCCGGGCATGGGGGAGATAACTTTTTGATCATCTTGCGGCCATGGTGCGGTTAGACGACCGGATTATCATTGTCTCATCCAACGCCGGGAACCGGCGCAACACTTACGTGGTCCACCTGGCATAGGGGTAGTGCCCGCAGGAGGTCGAACCCGGTCGTCGCATCGAGCCGGCTTGGCCTCTTGCGATGATCGGCCTTCTCGAAGTTTTTTCGCAGCCGATGCCCCTTCACCCTGATGCTCCCCCGCCCCCGAGGGCGGGGGAGAGCGGAGAGACGCATGACCTCGCTCTTTGCAAAAGCCCGACGCCATGCCGGCCGATTCGGATCCAGCGCCGCGGGCCTGGCGCGCGACATGCGCTGGAGCTATGTGCCTCCGCTGATGGTCTATTTTACCGCCGGGGTGTCGGGTTTCACCGGCATCATCGAGGCCTTCTTCGTCAAAGAGAGGCTTGGGTTGTCGCCGGCCCTGCTTGCAACCCTCGGCTTCTGGGCGGGGCTGCCGTGGGCCATGAAGATGCCCCTGGGGCATCTCGTCGACCGGTTCTGGTCCCAGAAGGCGCTCCTGGTCTATTTCGGCGCAGCCCTGATGGCCGCAAGTCTGCTCATCATGGTGGGGCTGACCGGGCATTCCGGCTGGATGGCGGCGTTCCTTCCGCTCGACACCTGGTACGTTCTCTCGGTGCTTCTCGCACCGATCGGCTTTGTGCTCCAGGACGTGGTGGCCGACGCGATGACGGTCGAGGCCGTGCCCCTTCAACGCCCGGACGGCGGTGCCTATTCCGAAGCCGAGCAGCAGCAGATGCACGTTACCATGCAAACCCTCGGCCGCATGGCGATTGTCGGCGGCGGGGCCTTGGTGGCCGGTTCAGGCGGGTGGCTCGCGAAGACGCTCTCCTACGAAATCATGTACTGGATCTCTTTAACCTTCCCAGCGCTCTCCGTGCTGGGGGTGCTGCTCGGCTCCCGGATGAGCCGGAGGCGGGCGGAGAGTGCCGCCGGGGGGCTCGCGCCGCCGCGCCTGAAC